>JAGAUC010000131.1 GCA_017621015.1 Clostridia bacterium
GCAGACCCATTCTGCAAAAAGTTTTGCGGCGCTTTTTCAAAAGCGCCCCGCCGGAGGCACGTTCCCCTTGCAAACAAAACAAACCGATAAACTACAATTTTACAACAAGAAAAATTGCCCTTTTGGCGTAAAATTTGCCAAAAGGGCTTTTCAAATTGCGAAATTTGCGATATAATAAATATGATTGTGAAGAAATTACAAAAAGGAGATGATATACATTGGAAAGAATCCTTGAGAAAAAAGGCTTTATCTGCGATATGGACGGTGTACTCTACCACGGAAGCCGCCTGCTTCCGGGCGTGACCGAATTTGTAAACTGGCTGAAGGACGAGGGCAAAAGCTACCTCTTTTTGACCAACTCCAGCCAATATACACCTCTTGAGCTTAGACACAAGCTGGGCCGTATGGGACTTGACGTGGAGGAATCGCACTTTTACACCAGCGCCCTTGCCACCGCGCATTTTCTGAAAAACCAGGCTCCCGGAAGCTCGGCTTACGTTGTGGGCGCCAACGGTCTTCAGAACGCACTGTACGATGCGGGCATCGTGTATGACGACGTAAACCCTGACTATGTCATCATCGGCGAGACCAGCAGCTACAATATGGAAATGATCACCAAGGCCATTCGCCTGGTGCGCGAGGGTGCCAGACTGATCGGCACCAACTCCGACCTGACCGCACCGACCGAAAGCGGCATCGTGCCCGCCTGCCGCGCGTTGATCGCCCCCATTGAGGTGGCCACAGGCAAGCAGGCCTACTACGTCGGCAAGCCCAATCCGCTTATGATGCGTACGGGTCTCAAGCTTCTTGGCGCACACTCGGCGGAGACCGTGATGATCGGTGACCGTATGGACACCGACGTGATCGCGGGCATCGAATCGGGTATGGACACGGCACTTGTGCTCTCGGGTGTCACCTCGCGCGAGGATCTGCAAAGCTTTCCCTACCGTCCGCGCCTGATTTTAAACGGCGTTGGCGACATTCCCGCCGCCGCCAGGGCAAAATAAGCATAAAACACAGCAAGGCTATTGCATTTTTCACAAAGGCAACGGCCTTGTTTTCTCTTGATTTTATTGAGTTTGTTGTTTTTTATCAATGTTCTCGTCACGTATTGACAAAACGAAAAAGATATTCTATAATAAGATTGAAATCTATAGATAGGAGAAGGCTTATGAGAGCTTACAGTTTGGCTATTGATATAGGCGCGTCGTCGGGCCGCCACATTCTTGGTTGGCTTGAGGACGGCATTCTGAAGACCGAGGAAATTTACCGGTTCCCCAACAACCCCACCACCATTACCAAGGACGGCGAGCGATGCCTAAAATGGGACATTGACCGCCTGCTTGAGGAGATCCTCACCGGTCTTGCCAAGGCAAAGGAGATCGGGAAGATCCCCGAGACCGTCGGCATCGACACCTGGGGCGTGGACTACGTTCTTCTGGACGAAAACGACAACGCCATCGAGGGCGCGTATTGCTACCGCGACAGCCGCACCGACCTTTCGATCCCCAAGGTACACGAGCACATCCCCTTTGAGACGCTGTACGCCAAAACGGGCATTCAGTTCTCTACCTTTAACACCGTATATCAGCTGTATCACGACCGTATGACGGGACGCCTGGATAAGGCGACAACCTTTTTGATGCTCCCCGACTATTTCCACTTCCGCCTTACGGGCAACAAAGTGCAGGATTACACCAACGGCACAACCACAGGCATGATCAACGCCAAGACCGGCACGTGGGATGAGGACATCCTCTCGATGCTGGGCTGTGACAAGTCGATCTTCCGCACCCCCTCCAAGCCCTCAACAGCTGTTGGGACCTTTACGAAGGAAGTTGCCGAGCGCGTAGGCTATGAGGCGCGTGTGGTTCTCCCTGCCACGCACGATACGGCAAGTGCTATCGTCGCCGCCCCGCTTGAGGGCGAGGCACCCTACATCTCCAGCGGCACCTGGTCGCTTCTGGGTGTTGAGCAGCCCTATGCTCATACCGATGATGCCGCTCGCGAGGCCGAGTACTCCAATGAGGGCGCGCCTGAGGGTAAATTCCGCCTTCAGAAGAATATTATGGGACTTTGGCTTCTTCAGCAGGTTCGCCACGAGGCTGACGACAAATACAGCTTTGCTGAGCTTACCGATATGGCGCGAGAGAATCCCATAGAGGACACCTTTGACGTCAACGAGAAAAAGTTTATGGCGCCCGTCAGCATGACCGACACCATCAAGGAGACCGTGGGACGCGATCTTTCGATGGGCGAGATCGCCTACACCATTCTCAACAATCTGGCTCGCTCTTACGCGGCAAGCCTTGAGGCGCTGGAGGGCGTTACGGGCAACCGCTACACCACGCTCAACATCATCGGCGGCGGAAGCCGTAACCAGCTTCTCAACGAGCTTACCATCAAGCACACCGGCAAAAGGCTGATCACCGGTCCCACCGAGGGCACGGCGATCGGAAACCTTGTGATGCAGTTTATCGGCAGAGGCGAGATCGTAAACATTGCCGAAGGACGGGACATCGTAAAGAGATCCTTTGACATTCAAATTCACTAATTCATTCGGAGATCAAAAACATGAAAAAGAACATTTTAAACGCACCCTTTATTGTAGAAATGTGCCGTGCTACGGCAAATATGTACCGCCTTGGCTGGGATGAGAGAAACGGCGGTAACATCAGTATGCTTCTGGACGAGGCCGAGGTGGCCGAGTATCTGGATATGAACTATGTGCTTCGCACCATTCCCACCGGCTTTGACGCTACCCCCCTGATCGGACGGATCATCCTGGTCACGGGAACGGGCAAGTACTTCAAGAATATTGAGATCGACCCCGAAAACAACCTCGGTATCATCCGCATTGCTAAGGACGGAACCACCGCCGAGCTTCTTTGGGGCTGGGACGACGAGGGCCGCTTCACCAGCGAGCTTCCCGCGCATCTGATGAGCCACATCTCGCGCCTTGCCGCCGATGACAAGCACCGCGTGGTCATGCACTCGCACCCCACCTACACCATTGCAATGAACGCCGTTTGCCCCATTGACGAAAAGGAGTTCACACACCGCCTGTGGCAATCCAACACCGAATCCATCGTGGTATTTCCCGACGGTGTCGGCGTGCTTCCCTGTATGGTCTGCGGCACGACCGCAATCGGTGAGGCAACCGCTGAAAAAATGAAGAACTTCCGCCTGGTGGTATGGACCAACCACGGCATTTACGGCGCGGGACGCGATATGGATGAGGTTTTTGGTCTGATCGAAACTGTGGAAAAGACCGCTCAGATCTATATGCTTACGCTTGGACACACGCAGAACGTCATTTCCGACGAAATTTTGCACGGCCTTGCCGAGCGCTTCGGCGTTACGCCGCTTGAGGGCGTTTTGAAGTAAATACAAAAGGACAGAGATTTTTCTCTGTCCTTTTTCAACGGAAAGGGTCACGCCGATCGGCGTGACCCTTTGTTATTTTTACTTGATTTTTTCGGTATCGTAGTCGATCACGTAATGCGATTCCACCATCCACACCTCGCCCAAAGCCGGGGTCTCCGAGGTGATGGGCGCATACATCTTGTTATCCGCCGAGTTACCGTTTGACTCTGCACGCATAGCAATGTAGGCCGCCAGATGAAGGTTGTCGTTTGCCTCACGGAAACCGATTCTTGCACTCACGCCCTTCGGTCCGTCATACTCGTAAGCCGCCACCGTGGTTCCCGCCCAGTCGGCGAGCACGGTGGTCTGAGACTTGATCTCCTCACCGGGAGTCATCACAAACGTATCCACCAGGTCGCCGTTATCGTTATACGAACGCATAGTATCAATGAAACGGTCGTTCACACTGCCGCGCATCATGGTAAACATCGGCATATAACCCGTCACCTTGAAGTCCTCGATCAGGAACTCGACCGACTGCATATGAGCAATACCGCCGGCATTGACCACAAAGCTCTGGCCATGCTCCGCAAAGGGCAGACCGCGATAGTACTCGGTTTCGGTCTTATAGCTGGTGCCCCAGGCATGCATCGTAGTGGTAAGATCAAACAAAAGCGAGCTACACGCAAGCACCGTGTGCTCCGAGGTGGTAAGATCGATGACCGTGCCGTCCGCAATCAGCGAGGCCTTGCTCATCCACTCGTCACCGTGGAAGCCGCCGATGTGCTCGATGACCGTACCCTTATTCGAATTTTCCGTATCGAAAATATAATCCGGGGTATTGAGCGACTCGGGAAGAATATCCCAGTTCGGATTGAGCCAACGAAGGGCCAGCGATACCTCACCGCCACCCAGAACCGTATAGATCTCCCGTGCCGTAATAGCGTCAGCACTCACACCCGTGATCTCAACAAGGGTTGCACCGTTCAAACGGTAGCTTCCAATGTTGGTGCAGGTGTTCGGCAGATAGGAATCGGCAACATCATTGTAGATGTAATCAAATTTGTAGCGAATGTAATAATTACCGGAGGCATCGGACGTGCGCACGTAAGCGTAGAAATCGCTATAGTCCAGATCGCCCTTGCCAAGCATTTCAAGATAGACCGCGCCCTCGTCATAAACGGTATCGTAACGGTGGAATACGCCGTCGATCGCCATATTCTTCACGTAAACGTTGCTCTCGCTGTAATTGACAAAGTCAACCGTATGTCCTGCCTCAGCAAGCTCCGTGAGAGTTACCGTGGCAACACCGCCGTCCGAAAGGTCGATCAGGCCGCGATTTTCGCCGTCCACGATCAGCTCGATCTCATCGGTGGAGTTTGCCTCTACCGTAAAGCTGAGCGTACCCTTGCAGAAGGCCGAAAGGCTCAGCGTCTCGCCCGCGCCAAGGATCATTGCCTTGTGGCCGCAGGCCGTGCACTCTGCCTCAACGAAGCCGAGCACCGAAGGCGTCTCCACGTCACTGTGTGTGGGAGCGGTGATCACGGTCTCGGAATACTCGCAGTTATTGCACTCGATCAGCGTCTCACCGGTCGCCGTACACGTGGGCGCCTTTATCACGTTTTCGATCACGCTCTGATGCGTGCACGCGATCACGGCTGTCTTATCATAAGTATCTACGTACTGCGAAGCACCCGAATTTGGCTCTGCATAAATGGTCGTGCTGTCGGGAATGGTGGTCGCATCGCCGCCGATCCAGGTCTTCAGCGACGAGATCACAAGCTTAACAAGTGAAACACACTTCTCAAATGCTTTGACACCAATGCTCTTAAGTGTCATAGGAAGCGTAACGTTACGAACGCTCTCGCAATCCTTGAAGGCATAGGAGTCCACGTTCTTAACGCCATCGTGGATCGGTACGTTCTTCAGGGCCTTACATCCCTCAAACACGCCCCACTTCAGCTCGGTAATCCCCTTGGGAAGGTTAACGCTCTCCAGCTTTTCACAGCCGGCAAACGCCTTGCCCTCAAGCGCAGTAAGTCCTGCGGGAAGCTCGACCGAAACCAGGCTCTTGCAGTTCTGGAACGCGCCGTAGTTGATGCTCTTCAGCGTAGAAGGAAGCACAAGCGTTTTCAGCGCCACACAATCCTCAAATGCGCCGTAGCTAATGGCCGTAAGTCCCTCGGGAAGCGTAACGCTCTCAAGAGCCGAGCAATCGGCAAACGCCCATCTGCCCACGCTTGCCACGCCGCTTTCCACCTTCAGCGTCTTGATCGAGTCGCTGTAGGCACTCCAAGGTGCCGCCCCAGGCACGTTATAATTCTTCATCTTTCCCGTACCGCTCACGGTAAGCACACCGCTATCGGTGTCAAGCGACCAAGCAAGGCCGTCGTCCTCGGTGCCGCTCACGGTCTCAGCCCCTGCCGCGAGGCAAATAACAAGCGACAGAAGCAGTGCCAGAATGGCGACAAATCCAAGCTTCTTCATTAAGTTCATCTTTATCATAGATATCCTCCGAATCATATCGAACCCCTTCGATTTTATTCATTTTATTATACTATCTTTTTTTCATTTTTTCAAGACAAACTCCGTTTGTTTCAAAAAAATCAGCAAAACAAACCAATAACCGCATCTTTTTTTGTATCTGTTGCACAAAAGTTCTCCCAACCCGAACAACAACCTCTCCGCTTCGGCTTTTTTCCCGTTTTCACTTGCATTCGGGATAAAAATATGGTAAAATAGTAATATATTGAATATTCTTACTAAGATGGAGAAATATATATGGAACACCATGACGACGGCAAAACGATGGTCATCGAAGTAAAAAAGAATACGGAGACGCAATCCAAGGAGGATGATATCACCCTCACGCACAGCTCTCTGTTCCCCGTCAAGCCCAAAGGGCGCTCCTTTTTCCAAAATCCGATTGCGCTGGCAACCACGCTTCTGATCCTTTTGATCGTTACGGTTTTTGTGTTGATGTCCGGCATTGGAAACCAATCGGAGAATCCAAGCGAAACCACACCTTCCACCGCGGGTGAGCTGAATCCACCGCCCACGCCGCCCGAGAATCCGCATCACATCGTCGGCATCTCGGAGGCCACGCACATCACAAGCGACGTGCGCTCCGGCTTTGCTCTGCTTGCCGAGGTAGATTCGCTGAAGGCTGTGGCGGTTAAAAATGCCAATGAAATTATGTACCCTGCCTCGCTCACAAAGATCATGACCTTTCTTGTGGCATACGATCAGCTGTCCGATCGCCTGGATAAGCAGCTCACACTGACCGAGGATATCAAGAACCAATATCCCGAGGGCTCACGTAAGGGCATCGACATGGGTGACCTTCTCACCGTTGAGCAATGTATGTACGCCATGCTTTTGGAATCGGATACCGATGCGGTGCTGATGCTGGTTCGGGAAGCTACGGAAAATGAGGAAGCCTTTGCAACGCTTATGAATCAAAAGGCTGCCGAGCTGGGTCTTACCTCCACACATTTCACCAACGCCAACGGCCTGCACCATGAGGATCACTATACAACCCCCGCGGAAATGGCGGCCATCTTTGCTGAGGCGCTAAAAAACGAGCTTTTCCATACCATCATTACCGCTCACACCTATGTCACCTACCTTGGCTATTACAAGGACGGCCAGTACGCGACCTACCGCATGACCTTCTTCAATTCAACCTTGGTCAAGCGCTTTGAAGGCAATCAG
Source organism: Clostridia bacterium (assembly GCA_017621015.1). Lineage (GTDB taxonomy): Bacteria > Bacillota > Clostridia > Oscillospirales > CAG-272 > RGIG8775. The sequence continues at coordinate 7,081 of JAGAUC010000131.1, forward strand.
CTTTCAACCTCTCTCGCCGGCGGCATCACAGTTACCGGCGGAAAAACCGGCTTTACCGATGAGGCCGGAAACTGCCAGGCGGCACTCGCAACCGATGCCGACGGCAAGGAGTACCTGGCCATTCTTGGACACGCGCCCTCCTCAAAGGTCAGCGCCACAGACACAGCCGCGCTTTTCGAGGGCTACATAAAGTAATCCTGCAAATTCGAAAGAAAGGAGAATCCACGTGATCCAAACCAACGCTCACTTTACCATCACCGATAAAAATCTGGATCGGCTGTATGAAAGTGCCAAAAACACGCTTTTTGCCTCAATCAAAAGCTTTGGCGACCGGAAATTGCTTGTCGATGCACCAAACAGCAACACCTCCACCTTAAATTACAGCCTGATGAGTGCCGAAACGCTGGCTGACTACGATCTTGGGGTCGCGCTGGATTCGGTAAATGCCTTTCTGCTCACGCTTCGCAAGGACGGTAGACTCCCCTCCTCACTTGCGCGCGAGGGTGGTGCGATCCTTCCCCGCTATGACATCCTGACCGGCTTCAGCTTTGCCGAGGAAGCGCTAAGACTCTGTTATCTTGCCAAAAACAAGAACTCCTCCTACAGCAAACGGCTATACGAGGTGCTTGGTCTTTTCGACGAATATCTCTGGACAAGACACGATCTCAACGCCAACGGCTGTCTGGAGATCTTTGACGAAACCGACTCCGAGGAAGGTGCCGCATCGGGTAGATTTCCGAACCTTACGATGATAAAAAACGGTGAGGAGCACACCGCTTCTCCCTTTCCCGTGGAAACCTATGATCTGATGGCCGAGGCGTACTGTGTACGCAAAACGCTCTCTGAACTGGCCCTTTTGCTCGGCATGCCCGAGGAATCTGCGGCTTGGCAAGGCAAGGCAGATGCCGTCAAGGAAAAGATCGGGGATTTCTTCTGGCTGGGCGGCTTTCACGCCTGCTTCGACCGCGATTACCGTGGAAGCATCATCAGCACGTTGTCCATCAACAATCTCCTGCTTTTGTATTTTGGTGCCATCGGTGACGAAAGTGCACAGGAGATCGTTCAAAACCACATCCGAAATCCGGAAGAATTCTGGACCCCCATGCCGCTGCCCACGCTGGCGGCCAACCAATCGCAATACGATGCACACAGCGAGCTCTGCGGTCCGCCCCGAGGGGTGACCTACCGCCGCGCGATCCGCGCTTTTGAAAAATACGGCTACTATGCGTCGGTAACCGAGATCGGTCAGAAGCTTCTTCAGGCAACCGGGGCAAAAAACCAATTTCCCGTTTGCTTTGACACTGTGACCGGCGAACCGCTGAATACCGACACGCAAAGCGCGTACACACCGACCGCCTCTGCGGTTCTTGAGGTCATCAAACGCTTCTGGGGCGTGTATACCGACCGTGATACCGTCTGCTGGGGCTGTCTCGGGCACGAAAATGCCACCTCGGAATACCGCTTCACCTGGGGCAATGACACGTATCTTGCAGAGACCGAGGACGGCATCACCACCGGAAGCATCAACGGCGACCGCATCTTCACCGTAACGGCGGGCACGCGTGTATTCACCGACATCCACGGCACGTCCGTGCGCGTGGCCAACGCCACGCCAAAGCCCATTGACTGCATCTGCGTGTGCCGCGACCGCACCTACAGTATGCATCTGGAGCCCAATGAAACCAAGGAAATACAAAAAAGCTGAGTCCGTTTGGACTCAGCTTTCTTTTTTATTTGGCGGCCGCTGCGCGGCGGATACGCATCATTTCCTTCATACGAAGCTCGTTGTTGAGGATCTTCTTACGAAGGCGGATGCTCTTGGGCGTTACCTCGATCAGCTCGTCATCGTTGATGAACTCCAGCGCCTCCTCCAGCGAGAAGATCACCGGCGGCGTCAGCAAGAGCTTTTCGTCGGCACCGGACGAACGGATAGCAGTCAAATGCTTTTCCTTACAGGGATTGATGGCAATGTCCTCGTTCTTGGGGCATTCGCCGACGATCATTCCTTCGTATACCGGAGTCTGAGGACCCACAAAGAGCTGTCCTCTGTCCTGCGTGTTGTAAAGACCGTAGCGTGTAGTCACGCCATCCTCCGAAGCGATCAGCGAGCCGGTATACCGCCTGGTGATCTCACCGCGGAAGGGCTGATAATCCTCAAATACCGAGTTCATAATGCCCTCGCCGTGTGTATCACTCAAAAATTCCGAGCGGTATCCGAACAGACCACGTGCCGGAATCAAATACTCGATCCTCGTACGCGTACCGACGGGCATCATCTCCAAAAGATCGCCCTTACGCTTGCCCAGCTTTTCCACAACAGCTCCCACGTATTCGGCGGGAACGTCCAGCGTCACGCGCTCCATCGGCTCGCATTTCACGCCGTCGATCTCCTTATACAGCACACGCGGATTGGAGCAACAGACCTCA
>JAGAUC010000016.1 GCA_017621015.1 Clostridia bacterium
TGCTTGTGCGCGACGGTTTTTGCCGCCGCTTTTTTATCGCCGCTTTTTCTCGCCGCTTTTTTATCGCCGCTTTTTTTGACTGCCAGCGATAACGTGATCCGGTCGGGGTCAAAGCTCTCGCTGATAACGGGGGCGGGCCAACCCTGTTTTTTCCAAACGTTAAAAATGTTGGGAACGCCGCTACCTGCGCGCTCGCCGATGTCGATGAGGTTGAACATTTTGATAAGCGCACCGTTACGGGGATCGGAGATGCCCCCACTCTTTGCCGCCTCCACGTCGATACGGAAGCCGCCGGGGTTGGAAAGCGTGATAACATCCTTCTTCTTGATGATAACCAGACCTTGTCTGCCGTAATAATCGGCGTTTATCAAGCAGTTGGCAAGAGCTTCTCTGAGTGCCTTGTGCACGGGCGTATCGTCGATTCGGTCACCGCCCTCAAGCTTGAAGGGGACTTTAATATCCTGAGTGATCTTGTTGTAAACACGGAAGTAAAAATCGTAAACATTTCCGCTCCAATCCCCCGACGAGGATACGATGCGGTCTGTCCAACGGGTGCCGGGGTCAAGCTGCTCTTGATAATCAAGGAAGTATGCAGGAAATTCTTTCACGATCTCGTATTCGTAGCCAAACATCAAAAGTCCTGCGGCCGTGGGATGCATCCTGCCGTCGCCCGATCTTCCGACTGCACCGAGCTTGTAAAGGAACTCCACGTCTTCAAGCTCCTCCCAAACGTGTCCGGGGCGGTAGGTCTTCATGCGGATGCGGTAACGCTTCACGCTATCATAATCGAATGCATCAAGCTCCATGTTTTCAAGCACGAGCATATCTTGTGTCCGGATAGCGGCATCGCGCATCATCGCCCCAACCTCTTCTTTGGTACACCTATAGTCGCCCTCACCGTTGCGGCGATAGCTTCCCGAAAGAGGATTGCCGTCAATATACACGGGCTTATCGCTACGCTGTGCGCGAGGCACACGGATCGCCACAATGCGCTTGCCGTCGATGCCCTCAACCGTCACATCCTTGTCGGAGAGAATATTGGCACTGACCTTGTTCGCGTTGTTGACAATATCCCAAAAATCTTTTATCAGCTTTTCGGGATCGGGCAGGTCTACAGGGTGCAAGGATTTGTCAGCGTGCTCCTCGACACCGAGCAGGATGATGCCGCCGAGCGTGTTGGCAAACGCGGAATAGGTTTCCCAAATGCTACGGGGTAGGCCTCCGACCGCCTTTTTCGCTTCAATGCGGTTGTTTTCTTTATATTTTTCGATATTCGTAAAATCAATCACCTTCAAGACCTCCCACCGTTTATGACAGTTTTTGCTCAATTTCCCTCACAATGTCACTCATTTGGATCTCCAGTGCACAGCTTATGCGGTACAACGTTTCGAGTGTGGGCTTTCGTTCGCCTCGCTCAATGGCGCTCAGATGGGTTCGTCCAATGCCCGCAAGGCCGCTCAGTACCTCTTGCGAAAGCTTCTTCTCTTTTCGAAAATGCGCAATGGCCTCTCCAACAAGGATCGGATCTAAAAACATTTCTGCCAACTTCATCACCTCTAAATATAGAATACCTCTTTTTTTAAAAAGAAATGAATACATATGTTGACAAATGAACACATTTGTGTTATAATTTTGGGGTCAAATGGCAAAAACACTCGAAGGAGAACCGTTTATGAAAAAATTTGGTTCGGTTGCTTTGATTTTATGTATGCTTGTGCTTGCCGGCTGTGCGGGAGAAGCGCAAACCACGTCACCCGAGATCGACCTCCCGGAGTTTACATTTCCCGAAGTAACAGCGCCGCGTTTATGGACGCCATTGCTGAGAGAATGTAA
>JAGAUC010000132.1 GCA_017621015.1 Clostridia bacterium
AAGCGAACGGCTGACTCGGTCTTGTTGATGTGCTGACCGCCCGCGCCGCTGGATTTGCAGGATTCGAAAACCAAGTCCTGTGGATTGATCTCAATTTCAATGTCCTCTACCTCGGGAAGCACGGCCACCGTAGCGGTCGAGGTTTGGATTCGTCCCTGGGATTCGGTTTCGGGAACACGCTGTACGCGATGAACGCCGCTTTCAAATTTGAAGCGGGAATAGGCGCCGTCTCCCTCGATCATAAACGTGATCTCACGGAAGCCGCCAAGCTCAGTCTCGTTGGCGCTCATAAGCGAGGTGCGAAAGCCCTCGGTCTCGGCATACATACTGTACATTCGGTAAAGGACAGCCGCAAATAAGGCCGCTTCCTCGCCGCCTGCCCCTGCACGGATCTCCACGATGACGTTTTTGTCATCGTTCGGGTCACGGGGGAGAAGCAGGATCTTGAGCTCCTCCAAAAGGTCGGCAAGTCTCTTTTGTGTGTCCTTATATTCCGCGGCAACCATTTCGCGCATATCGGTCTCCAGAGGGCCGTCCAGCATTTCCTTCAGTTCATCCAGCTCGGTTTCCGACTTTTTGTATTCCCGATATTTTTCAACAATGGGGGTCAAGGCTTTGTATTCCTTCATCAGGGAAGCGTATTTTTCGGCATCCGAAAAAATGGAAGGATCGGCAAGCTCAGCCTCCATATGCGTGTATTTTTCTTCGGCAGATCTTAATTTTTCAAGCATAAATCATTCCTGAAAATCAATATTTGCAGAACGCACAGAAGGCGCGGTGTGTCTCGTACAGATCTACCTTGGCAACGGCCTCGTAGGGCGCGTGCATCGAGAGGACCGGAACACCCAGGTCAACGGTTTCGATATTGTGGTTGGCAATATACTTGGCCACCGTTCCACCGCCGCCGCAGTCGGTCTTTCCAAGCTCCGCCGACTGCCAAAGCACGCCGTCCTTAGCCATTACGCCGCGAAGCCAACCGATATATTCGGCGCTGGCATCGTTTGTGCTGCTCTTGCCGCGTGCACCCGTATATTTGGTCAGCACAACGCCGCAGGACAAAAGCGAGGCGTTTCTCTTTTCAAAAACGTCGGGGAAATTGGGATCAAAGCAAGCCGAAAAATCGGCCGAAAGACACTTGGAATTGTATCTTACCACCGTGGGATTTGCGCCCATGGTAACCGAGATCTCGTGCATAAGATCGCACATAAGGTCGGCCTGCATACCGGTGTTTCCGTCGCTTCCGGTTTCCTCCTTGTCTGCGAGAATGCACATAAGGGAGTGCTCGCTGGAAGCATTTTCAAAGAGCGCGGTAAGCGCCGGGTAAGCGCACACGCGGTCATCGTGACCGTAAGCACCAATGAGAGAGCGGTCAAAGCCGATATCGCGTGCCTTTTCGGCAGGAACGGCCGAAAGCTCGGCGGAGAGGAAATCCTCCTCGGAAATGCCGTATTTTTCATGAAGAATGGTCAGAACGTGCTGCTTGATCGGAGCATCGCTGTCCCCGATCGGCTCACTTCCCACAAGAAGGTTGAGCTTCTCGGCGGGAATGGCCTCCGCAATGGTCTTCGTGGCATCGTCGTGTGCAAGATGGGGCAGAAGATCGTTGATATAAAAGATGGGATCGCTTGCGTCCTCTCCAACCGTCACCTGAACGGATGTGCCGTCCGCCTTCACGACCACGCCGTGAAGGGCAAGCGGAACGGTTACCCACTGATATTTGCGGATGCCGCCGTAATAGTGTGTCTTAAGAAAACTCATACCACCATCCTCATACAGGGGGCAGGGCTTGAGATCCAGACGCGGGGAATCAATGTGTGCCGCCGAAATGCGGAAGCCGTTTTCCAAAGACTCGGTTCCCACGGTAAACAGGAAAATGTTTTTGCCGCGGTTGTTGAAGTAATATCTTCCGCCAACCTTCAGCTTCATACCGAAGGTGTAGGGAATAAAGCCGTTTTTCTCGGCCATTTCTATGGCATAGGTGACTGCCTCACGTTCGGTTTTTGCTTTGTCCAGGAAGACCGTATAACCGATGGCGTATTCGTGAGCCTTCTTTTTTTCGGCCTCGCCAAAAACCTCATAAAAGTTTTTCTTCTGATAAATAAGTTCGTTGTTCATTTCAATCTCCAATTTTAGTTTAATGTATCAATAGAGACATTCTCTTTCAACAAGATGGC
>JAGAUC010000133.1 GCA_017621015.1 Clostridia bacterium
CTCAAAGAGATTGTAGAAAATGCCTTCCTTGGCCAGCGAGCTTCCCGTGGACAGATAGAACGCCGTGCCGTCATAGTCACCGGCGTTGGTCAGAACCGAGATCGAAAGCGCCTCGTTCCACAGTGCAAAATTGCCGTAGGAGCCGTCCCGTCCCAAGGTTCTGAACTTGAGACCCAACCGCGTTTCCACGTCTATATTGCGGTAGTGGATCGCATCGTACAGGGTGTCGTTCAGAAGCTCCTCACACGCCAACTCATACTTGTATTTTTCCTTGTTGTCACGCGTCAGGAAGGTAACTGTTTCCCCTGCATAATTCAAATCGGTTGGAACGGTATCCTCAATTTCCAAGCGATCATCGTCGAAATCCCCTGCGGACGAGCCCCCCGGTCTCCCGGTGGTTTCCGCCGGCGTATTGCCGCACGCAGCAAAAACGGAGATCAGCATCAGAAATGCCAACAAAAGTGAGAAAGCCTTTACTGTTTTCATTCGTGTTCCTTTCCCTGCACAATGTTTGCGCAAATTTGTTTTTTACAGTAAAATCATATCATAACGCCCCATTTCGCGTCAAGACGATTTTTTACCTTTCAGAGATACTTTTTTAGCAATTATTTGATTTTATTGTATCAATTTTTCTTGTGCTTTGCAAGTGATAATTCTACTTTTCTTTTGGCTTTTTTCGCACAAAACAACTTTGGGGCGGACAAGCCGCCCCAAAAAGACATTTTTTTGCTTTCACTGTTAAAAAATTGTCAAAGGATGCCCTTGAGGAAAATTTCGATCCCGATCAAAACCAGAATCGTGCCGCCAAAGATCGACGCCTTGCCCGAAAGCGCCACACCAAAGCGCTTTCCGATGGCAATGCCCACGAAGCAGATCAAAAAGGTGATCACAGCAATGATCAGCGCGCAAAGAAGCGCGGGAAGCCAGGTGTATTCGGCAATGGTGAAGCCCACGGTCAGCGCATCGATCGAGGTAGCCACCCCCTGCACAAGCAGCGCTCCAAGGCCAATGCTTTGACGGCAGGCCTTGCCTACCGCCTCTGAGGCATTTCCCTCCTCGATGGCCTTGATGGCTCGGTGACATTCGATGCCCTCCGCCAGCATCTTGATGCCGATGTAGCCCAGCAGCACCAACGCGATCCAAGGGATAAAGGGAGCAAATTCCGTAAATTTCTGTGCCATCGTATGCACACACAGCCAGCCGATCATGGGCATCAGTCCCTGAAAGACCGAGAAAACGCCCGCCACGCCACACATCTTTCGTGTGCGCATCCGCGGCTCACCCATGCCGTTTGCCAGCGAGACCGAAAAGGCATCCATCGCAAGGCCCAGACCCAACAAAACGCTGTTAAAAATAAAGATCAGCTCTTCCTTCATTTTTCCCCCACAAAAAAACCGAAGCTCTCGAAAGCAAAAGCCCCGGTTTTATTTTATTTCTTCAAAACACGCCGAATGCATCCCTTGGCAATCATCTTCAAATACATAAAGACAAAGCGCATGGGATAGATCGCTACCCACACTCTCGCATAAAGGCGATAGCACATACTGTCGATCTCCACGTATCTGTCGCCGCGACGAAAGCCTGACAGCACACCGACAAGCTGCTCGTCAGTAATGCCGTATTCCCTGCGCAAGCAATTGTCGCCGCAGATCACATAATCTTGCTCGCGCACCTTGACCACGCGGTGAAGCACGTAGTCCTCACCCCTGCGGTAAAGCGGCACGTCGTATTTTTTCAGCCGCCCACTCACAGGCGAGATCAGGATGGTATCACGTCCCTCGCGCAGCATCGGGCGCATGCTTATCCCTCTCGTCAATCCAACGTATATGCCGTTTTCCTTTAAATATTCTTCAATTCGCTTTTGTTCACTCATTTGTCAGTGCCTGACGGTAACGGAATGATGGGGAACCAAAGGCCGGGAGCGGAGGTCTCCCATTTGGCATAGAACGTCCGATTGCCGACGCTACCCGTCGCAATAACGGTAACAGCATGACCCGAAAGATCCGCTTGCTCGTACCAGCCCGCAAAGGAAAAATTCTCGCGAGTAGGTCTCGGCAGAATCACGGACATGCCGGCGCTGTATTCGGATACGGCACCGCTCGGTAGCGTACCACCGTTCAAAACGAAAGTAATGGTATATATCTCCGACGGGTCGGTTCCCTCATCGGGAGCCGTCGTCTCCTCGGGCGAGAGCGTAGTCTCCTCGGGCGAGAGCGTAGTCTCGTCCGGTTTTGTGGTCGTCACCGCAGGCGGATTGTAATCGTCGTCATAATCCCAGTCCCAATTCCAGTCGGGCTCGGTCGTCGTTTCGGCGGGAGCGGTCGTGGTCTCCTCGGGTTCGGTCGTGGTCTCCTCGGGTCCGGTCGTAGTCTCCTCGGGCACAAGCGTCGTTTCCTCCGGCTCCGTAATGTCGGCAGGCTCGGTCGTTGTTTCCTCGGGCTCCGCGGTTGTTTCCTCAGGCTCTGTCGTCGTTTCCACAGGCGATGTCGTGGTCTCATCCCGATCAAACCAATCCTTATACCAGTTGGTTTCGGAAGGATCGTTCCTGCAGGACGTCAACAAAGCAACAGCCAACAGCCCCACAAGAAGTAGCAATAAGCATTTCTTCATAAAGCACCCCAAAGTAAATTGATTCACATTGATTATATAACAAAACCCCCCTTTTGTCAATCCCCTCTCTCGGATTCCCCAAAAATATGCAAAAATATGGAAAATGATGTTATTTTCTATTGACACCTCGCAAAAAATGTGCTATTCTTAGATATAGTATCAGCAAAACGGTACAGACTGAGAAAGGACATCTTTTCTATGAAAATCGTTCAGACACATTCCTCGGCAAAGGACGTTGCCAGCAATAAATATCTTGAGATCGGAAACTGCGGCCTTTGCACCGATATGACCACCCGCATCTTCTCGGACAACAAAAAAGGGCGCGCGGATTATCATCTGATCTATCTTGTGGACGGCACCATGTATTTCGAGCTTGACGGCAAGCGCGTTGACCTCGGTGCGGGCAATCTCATCCTCTTCCGTCCGGGCGAGCCGCAGGTCTACGGAAGCTATGACGGAGATACCATTTCCTATTACTGGGCACACTTTTCGGGCACGTGCGTGGAGGATGTTCTTGCCGATTGCGGCTTTGATCGCGGCAACCACTTTTTCATCGATGTGGACGGCGGCATCTGCAAGGCTCTCAATCTGATCATCAAGGAATATACATACGGCGAATACTGCCACGTCACCAAATGCAACTCGCTCTTTATCATGCTGTTTGCCGAGATGGCACGTCTGACCGACCATGCAGCCAAGGCGGGTGAGCGCTACGACGTTCTTCTGCCGGCTCTTAAGGCCATGGAGCAGGATTACCGCACCTGGTACAAAAATGAGGAATATGCAAAAATGTGTGGCATCAGCAAATATCACTTCATTCACCTGTTTTCGGCCTGCAAGGGCTGCTCGCCCTCAAAATACAAGTCTGACCTTTTGATGCAAAAGGCGCGTGAGCTGGTCAGCATTTCCGAGATCCCGATGGGGGAGATCGCCGAAATGCTCGGTTTTGAGGATGCTCTCTATTTCAGCAAAAAATTCAAGGCCTACTACGGTGTTTCGCCCTCGCAGTACCGCAAGCAGATCCTTAGCAAGGGAGAATAACCATGCCCCATTCCGCTTATATCTTTGACTTCGACGGCACGCTGGTAGACTCCATGCCTTACGTAGCCATGGGCGTCAAAAGCTTTCTCAAAAGCCGCGGCGTAGACTATCCCGAAAACATTATGGAGATCGTGACCCCGCTCGGCTACCCCGGCTCGGCCGACTACTATAACGAGCATTTCGGACTTTCCACCAACGGTGAGGAATATCTTGAATATGTACAAAACCTCATTTACAAATATTATCAAAACGAAGTTCCCCTCAAACCCGGCGTATACGAATATCTGACCGCGCTGAAGGCGCGCGGTGCCTCGCTCGCCATCCTCACGGCAAGCCCTTTGCGCTTTGTCCGCCCCTGCTTTGAGCGCCTGGGCGTTCTCAATCTGTTTGACCACGTCTGGAGCTGCGACGATTTTAGCATGACCAAATCCAATCCCGAAATTTATCTCAAGGCCGCCGAGCGCTTTGCGCTTGCACCGGATCAAATCGCCTTTTTTGACGATAGCATCCACTCGCTTACCGCCGCCAAAGCGGCCGGGCTTTTCACCGTCGGCATTTACGACGAAACGGCCAAGGCCTTCGTCGAGCAGATGACAAAAACCGCGGACGTATTTCTGGAGGATTTCCGCAACATCGACCACATATAAAAAGAGCGCAGAACCAAGGTTCTGCGCCTTTTCTTTTAACCCAGCAAATATTGGAGGGCATCTTGAATATGAAGATCCCACCATTTCCAGGAGTGGTTTCCCTCGGATGTTTCGTAAAGGTGCTCCACCCCAAGCTCATTCAAGAGCGCGTCAAAGCGGGCATTCTGCTCCACCAGACCGTCCTGCTCACCGCACCACATATACAACCTCGGAAAGGGCTTTCCCTCCTCACGGTGGCGCTTGGTCATGGCAAACAGATCCATCGGGCCGTCCACCAGATCCTCACCGCCCGTGATATCAAAGCCGGCAATTCCCTGCCACTCCTCCATAATGCGGTTGCGGCGCGAAAAGTCGGTGACGTCGAGCGCACCCGAAAGAGAGGCACAGCCGCCGAAAAGGTCGGGACGGGTCAACGCCGCCTTAATGGCACCGTAGCCGCCCATCGAAAGACCGGCCACCAAATTGTCCTCGCGCTTATCGGACATCCCGCGGAAAAAGCCGTGGCAGACCTCGGGCAGCTCCCTTGTGACAAAGGTCAGATACTTTGCACCGTAGGCCGTGTCGGTATACCAGCTTCGCGCCACACAGGGCATCACCACCGCAATATTCTTCTCAGCCGCATAGCGCTCGATCGAGGTGCGGCGCATCCAGATGGTGTGGTCATCCGAAAGACCGTGGTAAAGGTAAAGCGTCTTGTAAGTCCCCTCGCCGTTGGCCTCCATGCCGATCATGGTCTTTGCCTTTTCGGGAAGGATCACGTTAACCGAAACACCGATACGAAGCGCATCGGAATGATAGTTCATTTGAAAGAATGCCATATGTACCCCTTTTCCGTTTTTTGCCATTATATCATGCCGGTCTTCTTTTGTCAAGAATAACAAGGCGAGTCCGGAACGGCCTCGCCTTGTGAATTTGAATTACTTGTGATTGTGTGCCTTGATAAAGCCGAAGAGCTTGGTCGCAGGACCAAGCTCTTTTTATTTTTACTGTGCATCAAAGTAGTTGACAAGTCCGATGATATGATCGTTCATTGTCTTAATCGAGTTAGCAAGCGGCAGATACTGTCCCTTGTAGACAGTCAAAACC
>JAGAUC010000134.1 GCA_017621015.1 Clostridia bacterium
CCCTTGATAGGGTTTTTTGTTTTGAATACTTATCTATTCTTGAAGCATTCGCTGCAGTAGACCGGACGGTCATCGCGGGGCTGGAAGGGAACCTGGCAGGTCTGTCCACAGCTTGCACATACTGCATCATACATCTGACGCGCGGTCTTGGCGCCGTTTGTTGCCTTGCGAGCATCGCGGCACGCCTTGCAACGCTGAGGCTCGTTGGTAAAGCCCTTCTCAGCATAAAATTCCTGCTCACCGGCAGTAAAGGTGAATTCCTGTCCGCAATCCTTGCAGACCAATGTCTTGTCTTCGTACATGAGATACCTCTTTACAATTTTTCGTGACTTGCGCCACGTTAGTTACATATATAATACACACAATTTTCAAATCTGTCAAGGGTTTTGTGAAAAAAAATTAATTTTTTTTAAATTTTTTATGATTTTTTCGGCCGAAACAGGGAATTTTTTTGCTGGGGGGTGGCAAAACGTGACGGAATATGTTATAATAATGGCAAGATTTTACCATCCCGAAGGAGATGCTATATATGTTTGAGACAGAAATTGCCGTTGTGGGCGCGGGACACGCCGGCATTGAGGCGGCGCTGGCGGCGGCGCGCATGGGGCACGACACGGTGCTGTTTACCATGTCGCTGGATTCCATTGCCAATCTGCCGTGCAATCCGTCCATCGGCGGCACGGCCAAGGGCACGCTGGTCTTTGAGATCGATGCGCTGGGCGGCGAGATGGGTCGCGCGGCGGACGCCGTTACACTTCAGTCGCGCACACTGAACCTCGGCAAGGGGGCCGCGGTGCATTCCAAGCGCGTGCAGGCCGACCGCGCGGCGTATCATCTTTTGATGAAAAAGACGCTGGAGACCACCAAAAATCTTCGCGTGATCCAAGCGGAAATCGTGGATATGAAAACAGAAACGCGGGAAAAAGACAAGCAAATTGTCTCGCTTGTTACACAACTTGGCGAGGAATGGGGCTGTAAGTGTGCCATCCTTTGCACGGGAACCTATCTTGGCGGTCGCGTTTTTGTCGGGGATAAGAACTACGAAAGCGGTCCCGATGGCTTTCTTGCGGCCAAGGGCCTTACGGCGGCGCTTGAGCGTGAGGGCGTGCAAATGATGCGCTTCAAGACCGGAACGCCGGCCCGCGTCAAGCGATCGAGCATCGATCTTTCGGTGCTGGAGGAGCAAATGGGCGAGGATCCCATCACACCCTATCATGAGGGGCACGGCGAGGATTATTTTGACTCGCTCACACAGATCCCCTGCCACATCGTTTACACCAATGAGCAGACTCATCGCATCATAAGAGACAACATTCACCGCTCGGCGCTTTATTCGGGGCAGATCCACGGCACGGGGCCCAGATACTGTCCGTCCATTGAGGACAAGCTGGTTCGTTTTGCCGACAAGGAGCGGCATCAGCTTTTTGTTGAGCCGATGGGGCAGGACACCGAGGAGATGTATATTCAGGGCTTTTCTACCTCACTTCCCACCGACGTACAGCGCGCCATGCTGGCATCGCTGAAGGGCTTTGAGAGAGCCGAGATCATGCGATACGCGTATGCAATCGAGTACGACTGTGCCGATCCGCTGGGGCTTTTACCCACGCTGGAGTTCAAAAATATCAAAGGACTGTACGGCGCGGGACAGTTTAATGGCACTTCCGGTTATGAGGAGGCGGCGGCGCAGGGGCTTGTGGCCGGCATCAACGCGGCACTCTTCTGCGAGGGCAGGGAGCCGATGATCCTGCCGCGCTCGGGCAGCTATATCGGAACGTTGATCGACGATCTGGTCATCAAGGGCACAAGGGAGCCCTACCGTATGATGACCTCGCGCTCGGAATACCGTCTGCTTCTCAGGCAAGACAATGCCGATGAGCGGCTGACGCCGATCGGCTACAAGGTGGGATTGATCGACGAGGAACGCTACACGCGTTTCCTGGAAAAGCAAAAGCAGATCCGGGAGGAGCAAAAGCGGTTGGCCTCGACCCACGTTTCACCCGAGGGTGCGCGCGGCTTCCTAGAAAAGCAGGGAATGCCGCCGCTTGCAAGCGGCATTTCGCTGGCAGAGCTTTTGCGCCGACCGGGTGTGACCTATGAGGCGCTGGCTGAGATTGACGGGGATCGCCCCGTGCTTTCGCGCCGTGTGCGCGAGGCGGTAGAGATCTCGGTGAAGTACGAGGGTTACATCAAACGGCAGGTTGCTGAGGTGGCACGGCAAAAAAAGCTGGAGGACAAGCGTCTTTCGCCCGACCTTGATTATCACGCGATCAAGGGGCTGCGTTTGGAGGCGGCACAAAAGCTTTCGGCCATCCGTCCGCTGACCGTTGCCGAGGCCTCGCGCATCAGCGGCGTCAGCCCGGCAGACATATCTGTTCTACTAATATATCTCAAATGAGACAAAAAGGCAGAGTTTCTCTGCCTTTTTGTTTTCAAATTTTGATGTATCGGTGGGGAGAACGTGCCTCCGGCGGCCAGCCTTTTAAAAAAGGC
>JAGAUC010000135.1 GCA_017621015.1 Clostridia bacterium
CGGGATGGTTGGTGTTGTGATTGTTGGCGGTAAGCTCGATGGGCGACTTGTCACCCTTTTTGATCTCGCCCGTAGCGCTGTCCACGTAGTAAACGCCGTCCATCATCGAAAGGCCGTAGCGCACCTTTACCGTCGTGCCCTCAATGGACTCGTCAAAGTAAATGGCGTAGTCGGCGTAAAGATACGGACACTCCTCATAATAAGCGGCCGTGGAAAGATTCTTTCCGCTTCCGTTATCGGTCACCGTCTTGTACTCGGTGGAGAGCTGTACGTCCTTTTTACTGGACTTGTAATAGCCTTCAAGATCGTCATAGATCATAACGCCGTTTGCGTCGGCACTCATGCCAAACTTACCGCGAAACTCGGTGTAGTTAGGTGTGGCGTTGCCCGACGGCGTTCCTGCGGCAAATACGCCAAGCGGCAGCGCGCCGACCAGCATAAGCACCGAAAGGAAAAGAGCCAGAACTTTGTTCTTCTTCATTGTGTTCTCCTTTTTCATCTTTATTCTAAAAATTTTTGCAAAAAAATGCATGGCATAAAAATGCACATAGATATCTCTTTACTAATATATTATACCCCCACCGAACTTTTGTCAAGAGATTGGTGGAATTTTGTGCACATTCAACAACAAAGGACGAGATCTTCTCGTCCTTTGTTTTTTACAGTTTATTTTTCTTGACTTTCGCCAGCGGATTTTCGTTCATCGCGTCCTCCATGCTGCGATTGCTGACGTGGGTGTAGATCTGCGTGGTGTTGAGCTGCTCGTGCCCGAGAATGTCCTTGAGCACACGCACGTCCACGGAGGCCCCCGTCACGTTAAAATGCCGGGCGATGTCCCCCGCCGACATTCATCCTGCCTTTAAGAGATTCAAAGTCTCGCGGCAATGAGATCGGAAAGCGCGCGCATTGTGTTTTGCAGTCCCATGTTTTCCTCCTTTATTCAGCATTTAACATAACCGTTAAATGCATTGTGGCACACGCCTCCCCGTTTGTCAAGAGGTTTTTAAAAACCTCTTTTTTATTGCCATCGCCATTAAATTGTGGTAATATAAAGTATCCTTTGTGGAGGTACATCCTATGAAATTGAAGTTTGACGTATTCGGCAAGACCCAGCCCGATCCGTTTATTTTTGAGGACGGGGACAAGCTGTATCTTTACGCATCAGGTGTCGGTGACGCAAAGGGCGTTGAGGTCTATTCCGCGAACGATCTGTTTGGCATATGGCACTACGAGGGGCTTGCGGTAGCGGATACCCCCAAGCAGCGTCAGTATTGGGCACCGTCGGTGATTAAACACGAGGGCAAATACTATATGTACGTTTCTTTTATGGAAGGAAAAAATTTTCAGTTTATGCACGTACTCACCGCCGACTCGCCACTTGGCCCGTTCGGAAATCCTGTGCGTCTGTATGACCGTTTTTCCATCGATTCGCACGCCGTGAGAACCGACGAGGGCTTGTTCCTTTGGTACGCCGAGAACAACACCGCCTCCGAGCGCATCGGCACGCGTGTGTACGTGGACAAGCTGCTTGACCCCGTGACCCCCGCAGGCATCTGCCGCGAGGTGCTTGTGCCGACTGTGGATCAGGAGATCTTCACCCCTCTCTGGCGCGAGGACAACAAATGGCACACGCTGGAGGGTCCCTTCTGGTTCCGAGAGGGCGACTGGCAATACGTGATGTACAGCGGTGGATGCTATCAGGACGACACCTACCACATCGGCTACGCGGCCGCTAAAACGGACGAGCAGGATCTGACGAGGATCGACTTTATCAAGCACACAAAAAACGGCGTCTTTGATCCCGTGATGATCAAAAACGCGTGGGAGGAGGGCACCGGACATCACAGCGTGATCAAATATCGCGGCGAGTATTACGCCGTGTATCATGCCCGTGATTACGGCCTTCAGCACCTTCGCGAGGCGCGCACCGCCCGCGTTTGCAAGCTCCACGTGGCAGACGGCATCATTACCGCCGAGCCACACGAGGATCGGGTATAAAAGAAAAAGGACGAGAAATTTGAAGTAAACCCCGTTTAGTTCAAATTCTCGTCCTTTATTTTTACAGCTTATTTTTCTTGACTTTCGCCAGCGGATTTTCGTTCATTGCTTCTTCCATACTGCGATTGCTGACGTGGGTGTAGATCTGCGTGGTGTTAAGCTGCTCGTGCCCGAGAATGTCCTTGAGCACACGCACGTCCACGTTGCCCGACTGATACATCAGTGTGGCCGCCGTGTGTCTGAGCTTGTGCACCGAAAAATGCTTGGACTCCAGACCCGCAAGGTCAAGATATTTATAGACCATCCATTGCACGGTCTTGACGCTGATGCGCTGGTGGCGCGAGCTGAGAAAGAGCGCGTTTGTGCTGACCTTCTCGTCATACGTCTCCTCAACTCTTTCTTTAATATAGGAAACAAGTGCCTCGCGGCAGGCGTCGTTGAGATAAACGATCCTCTCCTTGTTGCCCTTACCGAGCACACGAAGCGAGCGCAGCTCGCGGTCAAGGTCCGAAAGGTTGATGCCAACCAGCTCCGACAATCGCATTCCGCAGTTAAGGAAAAGCGTTACGATAGCAAAATCGCGCGCGGCGGTCTTGGATTCCTTGTCGTTCTTGATGGCCTCCAGAAGTGCGATCGACTCCTCAAGCGTCAAAAACTTAGGCAGCGTCTGCCGCTTTTTGGGTGACTCAATATTAGCCGTCGGATCCAATTCAAAATAATGCTTTTTGGAGACCAGGTAGCGGTAAAACGCCTTGAGCGCCGAAAGCTTGCGTGCCTTGGAGGCGTTTTGGTTGCCACGCGTATTGCCCGCGTACATCAAAAAAGCGTAGATCTCCTCGGTGGATACGCTTTTGACAAATTCAAGGTCAATACCGCGAATGCTGATGCTCTCAAACTCCTCCCCAATGGTGGGAAGTCCCTCGCGCGAGGCGATCAAAAAGCGGAAAAAGGTGCGGAGGTCCAGCATATATTCGTCCACCGTTCGCGAGGAACAGCCCTGGATCGCCGATTTGTACGCCATAAAATCACGCACGATCGACGGAAATTCCTGTACGTTGACCTCTCCCATAGCTCTCTCCCTTCTCCAAAAACATTTCTTCATCTTCTATTATACAAAATAAATTTATTTTTTAGTGGATAAACTGTAAACTTTTGTCGTTTTTATTGAAATTCGTGTTTTCGTGATATATAATAGGAAAAAAGAAATCAAAAACGGAGTATATATATGTTAACCTTTTTGAAAGAACGCTCCTATGACATCGTGAAAATGTTTATTTATCAGATCGCGCTGTCCCTTTTCGGGCTTTCGCTGGCGCTGGCCACCGGATCGAGAAGTGCCTCGACCGACCTTGCCACTTACCAGCCCTCCGCACTCCAGTTGATCACCAGCGTTTTCTCGGTCCTCTTTTATCTTTTCCTGGTCTGCTACTTTATGTGGGAGCTGGGAGCCAAGGATTCCGCGCGCATCAAGCGCGGCGAGGAGGGCACCACCCGTTTGACGGGACTTTATATGGCGCTGGCCGCCAGCTCGGTTAACGCACTGGTTGCCATCTTTATCACGCTGGGCAATTTCCTCTCGGACATTCCCTTCTTCAGCGCCCTTGGCGGTGGTGCCGCCATGGTCGGACTGCTCACGCAGGGCATGTATACGGGTCTGCTTTCCATTCGCGTTGGCGGTGACCCCTTGAACTCCATGTGGTTTATGTGGTTTCTCACAATGATCCCGCTGATCGTCTCCGCCTCGCTGGCCTATCTCGCCGGCACGCACGATTTTCACCTTTTCAAAACCAAACCGCCGAAAAATATGTAAAATAACGAGTGGGCAGGATCCAAGGATCCTGCCCACTCGTTTTCAAATTTTGATTTATCGGTGTGTTTGAATGGCTATGCTTGCACGAACGTTATCGGATGAAAGGCTCCCTCCGGGAGGGA
>JAGAUC010000136.1 GCA_017621015.1 Clostridia bacterium
CAATAGTGCTCGTACTCCTTTTGTGTTTCGGTAGAAAAACCTGCTTTATGGAAGGCATCGCTTGCGGTGTGTTTTTCTTTTTGGCATAGCGAAGGATTCGAACGGGGGCTTGGCTATTCCAGTTTCAGGCTTGGTCTATCGTAGGGCGTGATTTTGTGTAAGACTTCAAAAGGTTCTTGATTTGGAAAATAAAATATGCTATAATACAATCATCGCCGGATTCGGCTTGGGGCGTTATGCTCAGCCGGTGAACCGAAAGGGGCAGGTGTACGATGGCGTTAGCGCGGTTCCGAGTTGCCGGCGCGCTATGACGGCCTGTTTAGGGGCTACCTCACGGTAGTCCTTTTTTTGTCGGCCTTAAGCATTCTTTTTTAGGAAAACATATCCCGCATAAACGCAATTCTAGCCTGAACGGCGGCAACTGTGATGGGGGATCTTTGCACAATATCGAAGCCGTGCATCGTGCCCTCGGTTTGGTTTAACTTCACGTTGACGCCTGCGCCTCTCAGCGCGTCCGC
The DNA here is from genome assembly GCA_017621015.1 of Clostridia bacterium. GTDB lineage: Bacteria > Bacillota > Clostridia > Oscillospirales > CAG-272 > RGIG8775. Next base: position 519 of record JAGAUC010000136.1, read on the forward strand.
GTAGGCAAGGCCCTCGTCGCGCAGGCAGTCAAACTCGGCGGTCTCGACGTACGCCGTGGGAAGACCGTCAAAGCGAGTCGCCTCCATGGGCGAGGCGTAAGCGATATCGGGCGCGTTTATGTCCTTTACGTAGCCCTCCCACATCATACCCGAGAGCACGGCGTTCCACATCGGCGTGTCGACGTAGCTTCGGCAGGAATCGTAGTTCATTCTGCGGTCGGCCACGGGGTAGATGAGAAGCTGAAACAGTGGCGCTTGCGTGCCGCGGTCACGCGCCATCTGGCAAACGGCTGCTGCAAGAGCACCGCCTGCGCTGTCGCCGCCAACGGCGATTTTTTGCTCATCGATTTTCAGACGGTCGGCATTTTCAAACGTCCACCGAAGGACCGCATAGCAGTCCTCGGCCGGGGTGGGATGCGGATATTTCGGAGCAAGACGGTACTGCACAAAGACCACGCGGCAAGCACAGGCAAGGGCATACCGCTTGGCAATTTTGTAGTGATAGCCGGCTCCCTCAAAAAAGAAGCCGCCGCCGTGCAGATAAACGAGGCAAGGGGCGTTTTCCCCGATGCCGCGAGGTGTGATGACAAACACCGAGATCTCTGCCCCGTCATAGCTTTTAACGGCTTGCTTTGTGGCCGAAACCTCGCCGTCGCGATCCTTTCTCACCCATCGCGGCGGTCGCATCATCGAGCCGAGCCACCCCGCACCGCGTGCGCTGTGTATCGGCGGAGCAACACGCGAGAAGGGAAAGAAATCCTTGCTGATCGGATATTTCATGCCTTTTTCCTCGGCTTTCTTTTGGAGCTTGTCGCCTCAAAACTTGCGTTTGTGAGGAAGGCAACAACGTCCTCTGTGGCGTCGGGCAAAAGCACCGAGATCCAATGCAGCTTGTTCATATGGTAGGCGGGATGGACTCCCTCGGTGGGGCCGAACGAGCCGAACATCTCGGTGGGGAGCTTGAGATTGACCACGTCGATGATCTCGTCGCTCTCAAAACCGAACTTGCGTCGCGATACCTTCATGGCAAGGGCGTACCATTTTCGGTTATCCGCATGCCGCATAACCGCTGTTTCAAAATCCTCTTCAAACGGATAATCCGGCGAGGTGCCGAACGAACAAAAACACATATCCAAAAACTCTTTCCTTGTCATGGAGAGGGGAGCTCCTTTCTTTTTCGTTGCGGTTAACGGATGTCGATCTGAACGGCACGCATCACGCGGAGGGCGGTATCGTGGCTTTCCGCCGAAACACCGGCCGAGCAAGCGGAATCCACGGCGATCGGCACCTCGGGAAAGGCGGCCTTCAGCAGCATGGCGTTGGAGATGACGCAGATGTCGGTGCAAAGACCGCAAAGCTCGATGCTGTCAACGGGATCGCCGAATCCTTCGAGCAGACGGGGAAGCTCGGTGCTGCCAAAGGTGATCTTGTCCACGACCGTTTCGGCATACGGCCTGAGCTCGGGGCAGATCTGCCAGCCGTCCGTGCCCTTGATGCAGTGAGGGACGGGGAGATTTTTGCCTTCCTGCGTTTCGCTGTAGTTTTCAAAGTGTGTGTCTCTTGTAAAAATGACCTTGCCGTCAAAGCTTTTCACCTTCTCGACAACGCGCGGCACGATGGCTGTGGCAAGCGCGCTTCCGAGGCTGCCGGTGATAAAGTCAACCTGCATATCTACCACAATGAGATATTTCACGAGGGATCCTCCGTTCTTTTTTTACCATTATACCACGTTTTGGTCAACAATTCAAGAAGAAAAAATGACGGTGTTATTGTTTTGGAAAACGCGAAAAAACACATATTTTTCGAAATACTTTGAGTGGATGCGGAGAGAGGGGCGTGTGACCGAACTCAAGCGGCGATTCGTTCGGGGAGGAGAGTTCTTTGTCGATTACCGGCGAGAATTTTTCTCCTTTTGTTGAATAAATATAAATTTGCTATTGCTTTTTTTTCTGAAATATGCTAAAATATATAAAATATATAATTATGTATAATTTTGAAAGATTATGAGGACGGAATTTGTGAAAGAAAATTTGCTGATCGTCGGTGCGGGAACGTATGCCGTTGTGGCTTCAGAGATCGCCGCGGATATGGGTTGCTTCGGCAAGATCGATTTTGTGGACGATCAAAGAAAGGAAACGCCAAACGGCGTGGCAGTCATCGGTACGACGCAGGAGCTTGGAATACTGGCCGGGGAATATTCCGCCATAGCGGTGGCCATCGGTAATCCGCGCGTGAGGCTGAGCTTGCTTGAAAGGATCCGAAGCGAAACGGCGTATCGGATCGTGTCGCTGATCTCGCCGCGTGCGTACGTTTCGCGCACGGCGCGCGTGATGGAGGGCTGCATTGTGGAGCCGATGGCGGTCGTGCACACGGGCTGCGTGCTTTCCGATGGCTGCATTCTCTCGGCGGGGGCGGTCGTGAATCACGAGAGTGTATGCGGTGCCGGTGTTCACGTGGATTGCAACGCCACGGTGGAGGGGTATGCCTCGGTTCCTGCACAAACCAAGGTTTGTTGTGGTTCGGTCTACAGAAAGACGGAATGAGATTTTAAGATGGGAGACATAAGAAATGTATAAGTGTTTTTTCAAAAGAGCGATCGATCTGATCCTTTCGGGACTTGCCATTGTGATTCTTGCTTTGCCGATGCTTTTCGTGGCCATCGCGATCAAGATCGATGATCCGGGCCCCGTGCTTTTCAAGCAAAAGCGCGTGGGTAAAAAGAAAAACGGAGAGATCACGTACTTTATGATTTGGAAATTCCGCAGCATGAAGATGTCCACGCCGCACGATACGCCGACGCATCTTCTGGAAAATCCGGATCAGTACATAACCCGTGTCGGACGCTTTATCCGCAAGGCCAGCATTGACGAGCTTCCGCAGATCTATCAGGTCTTTACCTCCAAGCTGTCCGTGATCGGTCCGAGACCGGCGCTTTGGTCGCAGGAGGATCTGATCGCCGAGCGTGAAAAGTACGGCGCGAATGACATCAAGCCCGGCATTACCGGTTGGGCGCAGATCAACGGCCGTGACGAGCTGGAGATCGACGTGAAGGCGAGGTTTGACGGCGAGTACGCCGCGGCCCTGAACGCCGGAAAATTCAAGGGCGTGGCGATGGACATCAAGTGCTTCTTCGGCACCGTTAAATCGGTTCTGAAATCCGACGGCGTTGTAGAGGGCGGAACGGGCGAGATGAAAAAGCAGGAGGAGCAGAAAGCTCTGGAAGAGGCGGCCAAGGAGGAAGAAGCGGCAAAATGAAGATACTCGTTATATGCCAGTATTATCACCCCGAGCCCTTTCGGATCTCGGATATTTGCCGGGAGCTTGTCGAGCATGGTCACGACGTGACGGTCGTCACCGGAACGCCCAATTACCCGATGGGGGAAATTTACGAGGGCTATGAAAACGGGGCGCACAGCGACGAGGAGATCGACGGTGTGCACGTTCACAGATGCGCGATCCATCCGCGAAAGAGCGGAGCTATACATAGGCTTTGGAATTATTACAGTTATCCTCACAAGGCCGGGAAATATATCAAGACGCTGGATGACTCCTTTGATCTGGTTTTCATCAATCAGCTTTCACCGGTCATGATGGCGATGCCGGGGATTCAATATGCCAAAAAGCACGGCAAGAGGTCGGTTCTCTACTGTCTGGATCTGTGGCCGGCAAGCCTCGGAGCGGGCGGGGTGAACGGTGGCTTTATCTATAAATGGTTTCACAGAGAATCCGGGCGCGTCTACCGCTCGGTGGATAAGATCTGGACGTCATCGGAATCGTTTGCGGACTACTTCGAGAAGGAATTCGGCATAACGGATACGGTATACCTGCCGCAATACGCGGAGGATACCTTTTCTCCCGAATGCTGCCGCAAAACACCGGACGAATACGTGGATCTGATGTTTGCCGGAAACGTCGGGACGGCGCAGAGCGTGGATACCATCGTAAGGGCTGCGGCACTGTGTAAGGACCTTCCCCATTTGCGTTGGCATATCGTGGGCGACGGCGTGGAGCTTGAGGCCTGCAAGGCGCTGGCAGAGACGCTGGGCGCCTCGGTCATCTTTCACGGGCGCAAGCCGATGGAGGAGATGCCGAGATATTATGCGATGGCAGACGCTATGCTGGTGACCATGAAAAAGGATCCCGTGATCAGCCTGACGCTGCCGGGTAAGGTGCAATCCTATATGGCGGCGGAAAAGCCGATCATCGGTGCGATCGACGGTGAGACCGCCAAGGTGATCTCGGATTCTGCCTGCGGCTTGTGCTGCGGCGCCGAGGATGCCGAGGGGCTTGCGGCTTGTGCGAGAAAATTTGCGACCGAGCGCCCGTCCGATTTCGGCAGAAACGGATATCTGACCTATAAAGAAAAATTCTCCAAGGACGTATTCATAAAAAAGATGGAAGAGGGATTTTTCAATGCGTGTATTGATGATTAACTCCGTCTGCGGGATCCGCAGTACGGGAAGGATCTGCACGGACCTTGCCGAGATCCTGGAGCGGCAGGGGCATCAGGTGAAGATCGCTTACGGGCGCGAAAGCGTTCCCGAGCGATTTCAAAAATATGCGGTTCGCATCGGAAACGATATGGACGTGCGGCTTCACGGCATCCGATCACGTGTGCTTGACGCGCACGGCTTTGGAAGTGCGGGCGTCACGCGTCGGTTTATCGAATGGGTGAAGGAATACGATCCCGATGTGATCCACCTGCACAATCTGCACGGCTATTATATCAACATCGAGCTGCTTTTTCGCTATTTGAAGACCTTCGGAAAGCGGATCGTGTGGACGCTTCACGATTGCTGGGCCTTTACCGGGCATTGCTCGCATTTTGATTACATAGGCTGCGATCGGTGGAAAACGGGATGCTTTTCCTGCCCCCAGCTTCGGGAGTATCCGAGCTCGTGGCTTCGTGACGGCTCGCGAGACAATTATCAAAAAAAGCGCGATCTGTTTTGCGGTGTTCCCAACCTGAGGATCGTTACGCCCTCCGAATGGCTGGCGCGTACGGCAAGGCAGAGCTTCCTGGGGGAATATCCGATTCGAGCTATTTATAACGGCATCGATCTGGATTGCTTTCGACCCACGGAGGGTGCGTTTGCCTCGGAGTACGGACTGGAGGGAAAAAAGATCGTGCTGGGGGTTTCCAGTGTGTGGAATTCCAAAAAGGGACTTGACGATTTTATCAAGCTGGCCGACCTTTTGGACGACTCGTACCGCATCGTGCTGGTCGGGCTCAGCGAAAAGCAGATCCGTCAGCTTCCCCCGAGCATTCTGGGAATTGAGCGCACCAATGACATTCGTTCGTTGTGCGAGATCTATACGGCGGCATATGCTTTTGTCAATCCCAGCGTGGAGGAGACCATGGGCCTCACCACGGCAGAGGCTCTGGCCTGCGGAACGCCCGTCATCGTGTATAACCGCACGGCGGTGCCTGAGGTGGTGGATGAGCAATGCGGAATCGTCCTGAAGGAAAATTCGCCGCAGGCGATCGCGCAAGCCCTGTCCGCTTTGTCCTTTGATAAAGAAAACTGCCTGCGACGGGCCGGGGATTTTGACAAGAGTGAAAAGTATCGCGAATATCTGGATTTTTACCAAGCCGAGGAAGCGGCAATTACGGTTTCATAATCAGTAAAGAGAGGAAAAGCGTATGAAGATTTTGTGGTTGACCAACATCCCTTCGCCTTACCGAGTGGATTTTTTCAATGAGCTGGGAAAGCGGTGCGAGCTGACCGTTCTCTTTGAAAAAAGACTTTCGGACGAAAGGGACGATAGCTGGAAAAACTTCAAGACCGAAAATTTTAAGGCGGTGTTCTTATCCGGAAAAAGCGTGAGGACCGATTCGGCGCTCTGCTTTGGCGTCACCAAATATCTGAAAAAGAATACCTATGACCATATTGTCGTCTCCAATTTCTTTGACGTTACGGGAATGATGGCGATCGCCAAGCTGCGCGCCGCGCGCATCCCGTATATCGTGGAAAGCGACGGCGGCTTTGCCGGAAGCGGCAAAGGCCCCAAAGAGGGGCTTAAGCGCTGGCTTCTGAAGGGCGCGCGGGCGTATTTCAGCACGGCTGACAGTCACGACGAATATTATCTGACCTACGGCGCCCAAAGGGATGCGCTGATCCGATATCCCTTTACCTCGCTCTGGGATGCCGACGTGCTGGAGGCTCCCGTTTCCGATGAGACAAGGGCGGGGCTTCGGCAAAAGCTCGGCGTGAGCGAATCGCAGATGATCGTGGCGGTCGGGCAGTTTATTCACCGCAAGGGCTTTGACGTTCTGATCGAAGCTATGGCGCAGGTGTCGCCTGAGATCGGTTGCTATATCGTGGGCGGAACGCCCACGGCGGAATACATCGAGCTTGTGGAGAGACTGGGGCTGAAGAACATTCATTTTGTAGGCTTTAGGAGCAAGCCGGAGCTTGCCGAATATTATATGGCGGCCGATGCGTTTGTTCATCCTACGCGAGAGGACATTTGGGGGCTGGTGATCAACGAGGCGATGGCCAAGGGCCTTCCCGTCATTACTACCGACCGTTGCATTGCAGGGCTGGAGCTTATTTCCTCGGAGGTGCCCGGAGAGATTGTCTCCGTTGGGGACGTGGAGGCGCTTGCCGCGGCCATCACCCGGACGCTTGCGGCGGTTGGCGGTGAGCAGAGCAAGGCAGTGCTTCGGAGAGCTCGCGAGTATACCTTTGAAAAAATGGCCGCGCGCCATATCGACGCATTGGAGAAATTATGAAAACAAAAAATCCAACCATCTCGCTTTTGAAGGGCCTGGCGATTTTTAGCGTGGTGTGTGCCCACTGTTATTCGATTTCGGCTTATGCCGGCGAATTTGAACGGGCGTGCTCGCTGATCCTTCACAATCTCGGAACGCTTGGTGTGCTTGTGTTTTTTGTTGTGTCGGGTTATTTGTTCCGTGTCACCGATGTCAAAAGCTTTTTGGCCAAAAAAGCGCTCGGCATTTGTTTGCCTTGGCTTGTGGGGGCAACGGCCGTGTATTTATACGTTGCCTTGCGCAAGCCGCCGATCACCCTTGGGGATTACGTAAGCTTTCTCTTCGGAAACGGAAGTTATTTCTACTATTTGACCGTGCTGATGCTGTTGTATCTTTTGTTTTTGTTTCTCCCGTTTTTAAGGCGGACGGCCGCTTGTGTGGCTATGATGGCGATAACGGTCGTTTCGGTCTTCTTCCTTTAATAGGTGGAGCTTGTGTATATCACACAGTATCTGAACATTCTGAATTGGTGCGGCTATTTTGCCTTGGGCGTTTTTATCCGTACGCATCAGGACAAGGTCAGACGGGTGTTTCTTGCGCTGTATCGCTTCCGATTTGCTTTTTATGCGGCCTATATAGGGGTGCTTGTGTACCAGTTTTTTGCGGATGGCGGTGGCGGATATTGGGGCGTGCCGAATGCATTTTTTGCATGGCTGGGAGCCTTTTGTCTGCTCTTGCTTGCCGAAGCACTGGGGCATCGGAGGGAGCGAGGGGCACAAAGGATTTTGATCCGAATGGGAGACACGTCACTGTTCGTCTACATTTGGCATATGCCGATTGCCGGTATTGTGACCAACCTTTTTTCCCGTCAACCGCTGACGGTTGCGGTATTGGCTCGCCCTTTTGTGGTTCTCGGCGTTGTTTTGGTCGCCTGCCGACTGGCTGAGCTGGTTTTGAAAAAGGTTAGGGCGGAAAAAATCGGAATTGCTTTTGGAATTCGATAACAAACAGTAAAAAAGAGGGATGGAGAATGGAAACCATGCAGACTGAGGGCAAAAGAAATTTGCCGCACGTGATATATGCGGGACATTTTGTGCCGGAGGATCAGGTCAATGCCTTTAAGGGGCCTGCCGTTTCGGGCACTCGAATGCAACTTGGCATTTTTAAGGCCATAGAGGACAAGTGTGAGCTGACTCTGATCTCCACAACGCCGATCGCGTCCTATCCCAGGGAAAAAACGCTTCGTGTGCGCGGAGAGACGGCCGAGCTCTACACGGGCGCCTCTTATACCAGGATCCCGTTTATCAATGTTTTCGGCATCAAGCAGTTGACCCAGATCCGCTCTTTGCGCCGCGCGCTGAAGCGCGTGCCGACAGATCGGGAAAATACGGTCATTCTCAACTACAATCCGTACGTGGAGATCGCCATTCCCACGCTTCGCTATGCCAAGCGTCATAAGATCAAGACCGTGTGCATTGTGGCGGACATTCCCGTAACGATTCCCAAGTCTTACAATTTCATCAAGAAATTTTTCCGTAAGCTTGAGATCAAAAATTATTACCGCTTTATCGGCAAATATGATGCGCTTGTTGTTTTGAATAAGCACGTGGTGTCTCAGTTTGCCGACGGCAAGCGCTTTTACCTGATGGACGGCGGTGTTACGGAGAAGGAGATCGCGGATGCCGTGATCCTTCCGCCCGAGCAGCACCACAACGAGCAGATCCTTTATGCGGGCGCTCTTGAGCCCTATAACGGCATCCGTGAAATGATCGAGGGCTTTTTGAAGGTGCAAAAAGACATCCGATTGGTGATCTGCGGCGACGGCACGCTTGCCTCTTACGTCAAGGAGATGGCAGAGCAGCACGAACGCATCCTTTACAAGGGAAAGGTCTCGCACGAGGAGGCGGTAGCGCTTCAGCGGGAAAGCGGAATGCTGATCAGCGCGCGTCCGACGGACGGCTTTGCGCTTAAGCTGACCTTCCCGTCCAAGATCATTGAATACATGCTCAGCGGTACGCCGATCCTGACCACCCGACTGAACGGGCTGGGCGAGGCGTATGAGGACAAGCTTTTCTTCTGCGGACAGACGGTGGATGAGATCGCCAAGGGTATCGAGGACTTTTTCGAGCTGCCGACCGAGGAGCGCTATGCGCGTGCCGTAAGAGCGAGAGAATTTGTTGAGACAAGCAAAACGTATACCTATCATTCCAAGGGAATTATTGAATTGATTGACGAGGTGCTGGCAGAATGAAACAGGTGTTATTGTACGGCAATGGAGATTTTGTAAATCTCGGATGCGAGGCGATCGCGCGCGGCGCGGCGACCATCCTGGCCGAAAAGGGCGGATACCGACTTTCCATGGCCACGTATTTTCCGGATGCGGACGGGGGAATCATCCGCGAGCTGGGGGCAACGGCCGTGAAGCTCAACCGAGGACGCGAGGGCGTGGACAACGTGCTCTTTGAGCTCGCTCTCCGTGCCGGACTCAAAACGTTCTCCCTGAAAATTCCGCACCTCAACGCGCAAAAGCTTGCCGATGGCATGGATATCACGTTTGCGGTGGGAGGCGACAATTACTGCTATGACGGTTGTCAGCGGTATTACCGTTTGAACAACGGCGTACGAAAGGGCGGCGGGAAGAACGTTTTCTGGGCCTGCTCGATCGAGCCGGACTCCATCGACGCGCAAATGATCGCCGATCTGAACGGCTACGATGTGATCTTTGCACGTGAAAGCCTTACATATGAAGCGTTGAAGCGCGTATGCACGACCCGTGTGGAGCTTTGCTCCGACCCGGCCTTTCGTATGATTCCGAACGACCGAGAGCTTCCGGAAATTCTGAAGGACAAAAAGGCAAAATGGATCGGCGTGAATCTGAGTCCGCTGATCTACAAATACGCCAAGGAGCCGGAGGTGGTCCGCGCGGCCGTTTTGCAAAGTCTGCAAAGCGTTCTGGACACAACCGATTACAATCTTTTCTTCTTTCCACACGTTTACGGGGAGGGAAATGACGTTTTTATCAACCGTGAGATCGCCGAGGGGCTGACGGCCGAGTCCGACCGCATTTTCTGCTTTGAAAAGCGGATCGACGCGGCGTGTATGAAGGGGATCGTCGCTTGTCTTGACGGCGTGATATGTGCACGCACACACGCCAGCATTGCCGCGTATTCGAGCTGTGTTCCCACGTTCGTTCTCGGATACAGCGTAAAGGCCAAGGGCATTGCCAAGGATATTTACGGCACGTACGAGGGCCATATTATGCCCGTGCAGGAGCTGGAGGATGCGCAGGTGCTTCGGAGTCGGATCGAAGCTTTTGTTTCGGGAATCGACGCGGAGCGTGCTATGCTTCTGGAAACCATTCCCGCGTATGCACAAAGGGCCAATCTCAATCTGGAGGACATGGCGGATGCATAACAAACTGAAATCGGCTGCCGATTGCACGGGATGTATGGCGTGCGCCAATGCCTGTCCGCTTGGGTGCATTGATTTTGTGCAGAAAACGGACGGCTTCCTGTATCCGCAAATTGACGAGGAAAGGTGCGTTCACTGCGGAAAATGTGCCGAGGTCTGCCACAGAAGAATGGCGGGAAGCCTGCCGATCCAAACGGTGGCCGCCCATCACCGGGAGCCGGAGAGACGCCTTGAGGCCTCAAGCGGCGGTATTTTCTCGCTTTTGGCCGGAGAGATCCTGAAACGGGGCGGTGCCGTATACGGAGCGGCCTTTGCCGAGGATTTTTCGGTGGCGCATTGCCGCATAGACAGGGCAGAGCATCTGTCCCGTCTGCTCGGCTCCAAATACGTACAGAGCCACGTCGGCTATACGTATCGCGAGGTAAAGAAGGATCTGAAGGAGGGGCGCGCGGTGCTTTTCAGCGGCACCCCCTGTCAGATCTTTGGCTTAAAGAGCTTTTTGGGAGAGACGTATGAGGGGCTGATCTGTGTGGAGGTGATCTGCCACGGTGTCCCTTCGCCGGGAATCTGGAGTAAATATTTTGCGGACGTTCGCGAGGAGCTGGGCGAGGAGATCACAAGGGTGAATTTTCGAGATAAGTCCACGGGATGGCACAATTTCTCGCTGGGAATTTACGGTCAAACCCAAAGTAAGGTGGAGCCCTCAAGCAAAAACCTGTATATGAGGCTGTTTCTGGGCAACCACATTTTGCGTTCCTCGTGCTATCGGTGCGAGTACGCGACCGCCGAGCGCAATGCCGACATTACCCTTGGCGATTGCTGGGGCAACGAGGCCATTTGCCCGACGTTATCCGCAGAGGGGGGTATCTCGGTCGTTATCCTGAACACCGAGAAGGGCCGCTCGCTGTATGAAAGCGTTTCCGATCGTCTTTGTGCGGCAAAGGCCTCACTTAAGACGGTGATCCGATATAACAAAAGCTTCCTGACCTCGCCGTCCGCCTCGGGCATCCGAGCGGATCTGGAGGGGCTTGCGGAGCGCCCCGTTGCCGCGTGGTCGGTGACAACAACGCGCAAGGACAGGCTGACTTCCTTGATCCGGCGCGTGTATAACAAGCTGTATATTGAGCTTGCTTTGATTTTCAGATTAAACAAAAAAGGTTGATTGAAGGGTGGAAGGATCCGTGACAAAGCAACAAAAGAAGGTATTGATCCTGATGGAGGGCATCGGACTTGGGGGGACCTCTACGAGTCTTTTGAATCTTTTACAGGCGATGCGCTCGTATCCGCAGATCGATATCACGGTCGGACTGATCAATATGGACTGCCGGGATCGGCTGCCCGAGGGCACAAAGGTGTTGGATCTCAGCTGCTTTAGCCGCCGCTATGCGAGCAGATGGGATGCCGTGAAGCGCATTCTGTGCACCGCCCCCCTTGCGTGGATGCAGATCAAGCTCA
>JAGAUC010000137.1 GCA_017621015.1 Clostridia bacterium
CGTAAGGAGCTGACCAAGCGCGTGCAGAAGGAGGGCGAGGACGCAAAGGTTGCCATCCGTAACATCCGCCGTGATGCAATGGACGCCTCCAAGAAGATGAAGAAGGACGGCGAGCTGACCGAGGACGAGCAGAAGGATGCCGAAAAGGCCATCCAGGACGTTACCGACAAGTACATCAAGAACGTGGATGCCATCTCCGCAAAGAAAGAAAAGGAACTGATGGAGATCTGACGTTCGGTCTGATTTTAGAGAATATGGGCTGGCGCCTAGGCGTCAGCCCCGATTTTGAAAAAACGGAGGGAAAAAAGGTGAGGATCTTGTCGGACGGCCGTCTTTCGCACATCGCCATCATTATGGACGGAAACGGAAGATGGGCCAATAAGCGCGGGCTTCCGCGTGAGGTGGGGCATAAATACGGAGCCAATGCTTTTCGTAAGATCGTTGAGTATTGCGCTGATATTGGGCTTCACGCGCTGACGGTTTACGCATTTTCCACCGAAAACTGGAAGCGCCCGGAAAAGGAGGTTAATTCCATTCTGGCACTTCTGAGGCAGTACGTGGACGAATGCGAAAAAAATATAAACAAATATCCGGCATATTTTCACTTTATCGGTGACCTTTCGGTATTTGATGAGAGTCTGCGAGCTCGTATTGAGAACATCGAGGAGCAGACCAAAGACCGTCCACTTACCCTGAATATTGCCTTCAATTATGGCGGACGGAGCGAGATCGCACGCGCGTTTTCGCGTCTTGCAGAGCGAGGAGCGCGGGAAATCACTCAGGAGGATATTTCCGCAGAGCTTTATACCGCCTCCTGCGGTGATCCCGATCTGATCATTCGGACGGGCGGCGATATGCGGATCTCCAATTTTCTTTTGTGGCAGGCGGCGTATGCCGAGCTGTATTTTACCGATGTTCTTTGGCCGGACTTTGATGAGAAGGAGTTGGACAAGGCAATCGAGGATTTTTATTCAAGAAAAAGACGCTTTGGCGGTGTGTGAGGGAGAAGAATATGAAAACAAGAGTGATTACGGGTCTTGTGGCACTTGCGGTTTTCGTGCCGTTTTTGATCCTTTCGGATACATGGGCATTTGGCTTTGCTATGGCCATCTGCTCGGCGATTTCCACCTTTGAAATGCTTCGATGTGTGAAGCTTCACAAGAACCTCGCGGTATCTGTTCCGATTCTTTTTTTGGCGGCGACACTTCCGATGTACGTTTACTTTGCAGGCGGTCATTTGACCTTTCTGCGTGTGGCCATTCCGTGCCTTCTTCTTTGCTTGCTGTGGCTTCTTGCTGTGGCGGTCTTTGCTTCGGAGCATATCTCGCTGCCCGAGCTTTGCTCGGCGGCCTTTCTATGCTTTTACGTGATCTGTGCTTTCTCGTCTATTCTGTTCTTGCGGTATTACGACAGGCTTGGTGCCTATACATATCTGCTCATTTTTGTCGGTGCATGGGTTACCGATTCTTCCGCTTATTTTTGCGGTGTCCTTTTGGGCAAGCACAAGCTGATCCCGCAGATCAGCCCCAAAAAGACGGTGGAGGGAAGCGTGGGCGGTATTCTTATCTGCGGTCTTTCCTTTGTGCTTTACGGTGTTATTTTGCGCCATGGAATGCACATCGAAATGAACTTCAATTATTTTCTTCTGTTTGTCTACGGCGTGGTGGTTTCAGTCGTTTCGCAGATCGGCGATCTTGCGATGTCGGCGGTAAAGCGCCACTATCAAATAAAGGATTATGGCAGGATCTTGCCCGGACACGGCGGTATGCTGGATCGGTTTGACTCCATCCTTGCTGTCTCAACAGTACTCTTTGTGCTCAACGAGATCTCCAGTGTCTTTGTGGCGATCAGCTGAATTGATTATGGAAAAACGTGTGAAACTGGATCTGCTGGGTTCAACGGGATCAATTGGTGAGCAGACCATAGATGTTGTGCGCCGGACGGGAAGCCAAATTGTCTCGATCTGCGCCAATCAAAACGATAAACGTGTAGAAGAGCAGGCGCGGGAATTCAAGCCTGCCTTTTGCGCCATGGCCGACGAGCAGGCAGCAAAGAGCCTCAGGCTCCGCCTTGCCGATACGGACATCAAGGTGTTTGGCGGTGCTTCGGGTATTGAGGAGATGATCGCGAGGAGTGACGCCAAGGTGACGCTCAACGCGGTGCTGGGCGAGGCTGGCCTTGCCCCCACGCTTGCCGCCATTCAAAGCGGCAAGGCGTTAGCGCTCGCCAACAAGGAGTCGCTTGTGGTGGCCGGTGAGCTCGTCATGCAGCTTGCGGCAGAGCATCAAACGTGAATCACGCCGGTGGACAGCGAGCATTGCGCCATCCATCAGTGTTTGGCGGCCGGCAAAAAGGCCGATGTGAAAAAGCTGATCGTTACCGCTTCGGGCGGCGCGTTTTTCGGCAAAACCAAGGAGGCTCTTGCTGATATGACGGCGGCCGACGCGCTGGCGCATCCCACGTGGTCGATGGGAGCCAAGATCACCGTCGACAGTGCTACGCTGATGAACAAGGGCTTTGAGCTGATCGAGGCGTCGCGGCTTTTTGACATGGAAATGGATCGCATCGAGGCCATCATTCATAGGGAAAGTATAATCCATTCGATGGTGGAATATATTGACCATAGTGTGATCGCGCAGCTTTCGGTGCCGGATATGCGCTCGTGCATTGCTTACGGCCTGTTTGGCGGTGAGCGCCACGATGCCGTCATTGAGGAGCTGGATCTCACAAGGATCGGAGGGCTCAGCTTCTATGTGCCCGATGAGGAGAATTTCCCGCTTCTTGCTCTGGCAAAGCGGTGCGGCAGGATCGGCGGCGGTATGCCGGCGGTGCTCAATGCCGCCAACGAGGTGGCGGTCTGGGCCTTCCTTGACGGCAAGATCCGCTTTGGGCGCATTGCCGAGATCGTAGGCGAGACGGTGGAAGCGCTTATGCCGTTTACGAGCGCACATCAGCTTTCGGAAATTCTTACGGCAGACAAGAGTGCCCGTGAATATGCGGGGGCACTTCTTTCAAAGAAAGGGTGATCGTTATTAAGCTTTGGTATATTCTTCCCGCCATTTTGGTGTTTGGCTTTCTGATCTTTATTCACGAGTTCGGACACTATCTTTGCGCGCGCGCGTGCGGCGTTGGCATTAACGAGTTCGCAATTGGTATGGGGCCGCGCATCGGCGGCTGGACATCCAAAAAAAGCGGCATTAAGTATTCGGTTCGTGCGTTTCCGATTGGCGGCTACGTCAGTATGCTGGGCGAGGACGAGGAATCGGATGACGAGCGCTCCTTCACCAAAAAGAAAATATGGCAGAGAATGCTGATCATTCTGGCCGGACCTATGATGAATCTTGTCATCGGTCTTTTGGCTATGACCATTATGGTGAGCGCGGCCGGTACACTGTATTCCACTAAGGTGGAATATCGCGAGCTTTCGGGCGTGGCGATCAGCGAGGCAAACGGCCTTCAGGAGGGCGACGAGATCCTTAAGATCGGCAAGGTGCGCGTGCATACAAGGTACGAGGTCACCTACGAAATTATGCGTCAGGGCACGGGACCTATTGATCTCACGGTCAAGCGTGACGGTGAGACAGTAAGGCTGGAGAAGGTGCTTTTCCCAAGTCGCGAGGTGGAGGGAATGGCATTTGGTGCTGTGGACTTTTACGGCGGAAGTGACGACTTTACGCTCGGAAACATTATAAAACACAGCTTTTTCCGCTCGGTTTCCACGGTCAAAATGGTGATCGATTCGCTGGCGGACCTTATTGGCGGTCGGTACGGTATGGAGGCGCTTTCGGGCCCCGTGGGTATGACACAGACCATTGGTGAGTCGGTGGCAGGCGGCTTCCAGAGCTGTCTTTATATTTTCGTGATCATCACGATGAATCTGGGCGTCTTCAATTTGCTTCCCATTCCCGCACTTGACGGCGGAAGATTTTTGTTTTTGACCGTCGAGGCGATCATCCGCCGCCCGATCAACCCCAAGGTCGAGGGCTATATTCACGCCGTGGCACTCCTGCTTCTTCTGGGGCTTGCCGCCGTGGTGACGTTTAACGATATAATAAGGTTGTTTTAAAGATGAAATATAACGACATTCGTAGAAAAACCAAAGAGGTTCGCGTAGGAAAGGTAGCCATCGGCGGTACAAATCCGATTGCGATCCAATCGATGACCAATACCGATACCGCAGATTTTTTTGCGACCGAAAAACAGATAAAGGCGCTTGCCGCACGCGGCTGTGACATTGTTCGCGTGACCGTGCCCAACCGAGAGTCGGCCGAGACCGTTCGTCTGCTGAAGGAAAGCGGGATCTCCGTCCCCCTTGTGGCGGACATTCACTTTGATTATCGGCTGGCCTTGCTTTGCGCCGAATACGGTGTGGACAAGATCCGCATCAACCCCGGCAACATCGGAAATGA
>JAGAUC010000138.1 GCA_017621015.1 Clostridia bacterium
TATTTTTTGATTTTTTTTATTTCCCCTGTCTCTAATGATACTTTTTCGAAGAGACAGCATCCCGGAAAGGATGAGCATACAGCCAAACAGCTTGCGCAGAAGCTCGGAGGGGAGCGCCGCGGCGACCAGAGAGCCTAAGGGCGAGCCCAGCATCCCCATGGCGCTCATTGCAAGGATGGCACCGCCAAACAGCCTTCGCTTTCGCATATGAACCAGGAGCGAGGCGCCGCTGGAAAAGAGAAAAAAGAGCAGGTTGATCCCCTGTGCCGCAAGCTGAGCCATTCTCTCGGCGAGCGTGAGATAAAGGACGAGAAAGCCGCCGCTTCCGATTCCCATCCCGGAAAGCACGGCGATGACAAAGGCTACGATCGCATCCCTCATAGCTACCTCCCAATGACCATCAGAATGCCCGACAGAATGACCAGAAAGCAAAAGAGTGTTTTTACCGTGGCGGTTTTTAGCTTGTCAAGCAAAAATGCTCCAAGGAGACCGCCAAGGATCGCCGGGAGCAGAAATCGGGTGATGTCTCCTTTGGGCAGGCCGCCCGAGAGGGCGTAGCTTACGGCGGAAACTGCCGAAATGGGGAGCATAACGGCAAGGGCATTGGCAAAAATGTCGCGCGGACTTTCCACCTCATCCCTCAGGGCCTTTTCGAGGATCCAAACGATCACAATGCCGCCGCCCGCCCCGAGAAGTCCGTTCAAAAAGCCGGCCGCAAGGCCGCCCAGAAGAAGCAGGCGGCGCTTGCCGCTCAGCTTGGCTTTTGTATTCATATCGGTACATCCTTTCTTTTTGCTTTTAGTGTTGCCGAAAAGAGGGAGGATATAGCCAAATAAATTTGGTTTCGCTCTTGAAATAATAAGAAAATAATGGTATAATAATATAAATAATGGCTATCTGGACCCTTTTGAGGTTGAAAATACAGGAGGAACGTATGGCGGAATCCAAAAAGAAAACGACGAAGAAAGCAACGGCGGTCGTGCATAGCACCAAAGCAAAGGCAAGCAACGCCGAGGAAAAGAAAAGGACCTCTCGCGTAAGAAATTACGAGGAGGAGACCGAGGATATCAAGGATGCCAAGGAGAAAAAGGCCGAGGGCGAAAAGAAGCAGTCGGCGAAAAAAACGACAGCGCGCAGCGGCAAAAAGGAAACGGTCCACGCGGTGGAGGAAAATCCCAAAAACGAACGGTTTATCCATCAGGTCATGCCATATTTCCTGATCGTTCTGGCGATATTCAGTGTGATCTGCTTTTTACTGATCGACGTATTTCCCGGTGTGAAGGAAGAATACGGCGTGGGCAGTCTTGGACGTCATGTCCGCAATTTCTTTTGCGGCGTCTTTGGCTTCGGTGCCTTTTTTGTTCCGGTCATTCTGGCGATTCTGGCCTTTACCTGGAACCGCGCGGTGGAAAAGGGCAATTTGATTTCCAAGATCCTGTATGCGCTTTTTTCAACCGTTTCGATCTCCACGCTGATGCACGTGATCTATGCGACCATTACCCATAACGCAGTGGGAGTGGCAGGTACCTTTGGGCAAAGAGTCTCCGAGCTTTACCGCGCGGGCATCGCGCTTCACGGCGGCGGTGTGATCGGCGGATCTCTGGGCGAGCTTTGCCGATACGGGCTCGGCCTTACCGGCTCGGTCATCGTTACGGTTTCCTTTACCTTTATTTTCTTTGTGTTCCTGCTTGGCTTAACGCCGAGCTACGTTGTGACCTCGGTTCGTTACCGTGTGAAGATCGCGGCAGAGAAGCGCGCCGAGGCGCAGGCCGCTCGCCGTGAGGAAAAGGCAATCGAGGCGGAGAAGGCCAAGAAGGAAAAGGAGGAGCGCAAGCTTGCCGAGCAAAGGGAGAGGGCGCTCCGTGAGGCAGAGATGGAGGCCGAGCGCGAGAGATTGGCGCTTGAGGCCGAGGAAAAGCGCGCACAGCGCTTGGCGCTGCAAGAGGTCAATGAAGAGGCGGAGAGCCATAAGGGGGAGGTCTCTCCCGTGCTTGCCATAAGACCCTCGGAGGAGGAAGAGCAAAAGGAGGTGCCCGCGGTCGAGGCGACGACCGAGGAGACGACCGAGGAGACGGAGCCGTCTCAACAAGAGCCTGCGAAGGAGGTCTTGTCGGAATTTGTGCCGACCGAGCAGGAGGGCGTTTACCGAAGTGCCAAGGAAATGGGCCTTGAAAAGCCGTCCGATGAAGAATTCTCCCTGCAGGAGATCTTCTCCGATAAGCCCACGGAAAAGCTCGAGGACAAGAAGACCAACGAAACGTCCGACGATGACCGAAAGCTGCTTGCCGAAATGAAGGAGATCAGTGATCTTGATGAGGGCATGGGCGGTGTTGAGGACGACATCGTGGAGATCGTGTCCGAGGCTCCCGTAGAGGAGGCGCGCCCGTACGAATTTCCGCCTATCGAGCTTTTGCCCCCGGACAATTCCAACAAGAACGAGGACAACTCCAAGGAGCTGATCGAAAACGCGCAGAAGCTGATGGATACGCTGTCCAGCTTCAACGTGCGCATCAAGGAGATCACCTATTCGCGCGGCCCCACAATTACGCGTTACGAGCTCAGACCCGACGCGGGTGTGCGTGTTCGCTCGATCGCCAATCTTGTGGACGATATTGCGCTGAGCTTGGCGACTACCGGTGTCCGTATCGAGGCCCCCATCCCCAACAAGCCCGCGGTAGGTATCGAGGTTCCCAATCAGAATCCTGCCACGGTATATCTGCGTACGCTGATCGATTCGGAGAAGTTCACGTCCGAGACCAGCAAGCTGACCGCTTGTCTGGGTGCCGACGTTGCGGGTAAGCCCGTATACTTCAACATTGCCAAGATGCCCCACCTGCTGATCGCCGGTGCGACGGGTATGGGTAAGTCGGTCTGTATCAACAGCATCATCATCAGCCTTCTGTATAAGGCAACGCCCGATGAGGTCAAGCTGATCCTCATCGACCCCAAGAAGGTTGAGTTTAACATCTATAAGGATATTCCGCACCTTTACTGTCCCATCGTCAGCGAGCCCACCAAGGCCGCGGGCGCCTTGGCATCGGCAGTGGCCGAGATGGAGCGTCGCTTTGAGCTGATCGAGGAGGTTGGCGTTCGTGATATTTACAACTACAATGCGGTGACCAAGGACGATCCCGACCGCGAGTTTATGCCGCAGATGGTCATCATTATCGACGAGCTGGCCGACCTTATGATGACGGCGGCCGATGCGGTGGAATCCTCGATCTGCCGTCTGGCACAAAAGGCGCGTGCCGCGGGAATCCACATCATCATCGGTACCCAGCGTCCGTCGGTTGACGTTATTACCGGTCTTATTAAGGCCAACGTTCCCTCGCGTATCGCGTGTACGGTGGCTTCGCAGGTCGACTCGCGAACCATCATCGATATCGCGGGCGCGGAAAAACTGATCGGTAAGGGCGATATGCTCTTTGCTCCCGTCGGCTCGGCAAAGCCTATGCGTGTGCAGGGCGCGTTCGTTCACGAGAGTGACGTGGAAAAGATCGTCGAGTTTATCAAGGCCAACAACCGCGCGGCCAAGTATAATGAGGAATTCATCAACCGCATTGAGGAAGAAGCGGCCAAGTGTACGGCCGGAAAGAAGGGCGGAGCCGAAGTGGGTGACGGAAACGTTCCCGCAGACGGCTTGGATCCCAAATTCCGTGCCGCTGTGGAGGTTGCGGTGGAGAGCGGGAAGATCTCGACCTCGCTCCTTCAGCGCAAGCTGGAGATCGGCTACGGCCGTGCTGCCAAGATCATCGACCAGATGGAGGAGATGGGCTACGTGAGTGCGCCCGAGGGTAACAAGCCCCGTAAGATCCTCATCTCCAAGGAGGAGTTTATGCAGATGGTCGTCAATGACGAGATCGAATGATGCTTACGCAAAAGGAAAGAAATCCGTTCCCTAACAGCGACTCCAACAAGCGGTACTATACCTACGATTACTATTTAAGGAAGACTTTTGGCGGAAAATGCGCCAAGATCCCGCTGGACGTAGGCTTCACCTGCCCGAACATTGACGGGCGGTGCGGCGTGGGCGGTTGTATCTACTGTTCCTCGAGGGGAAGCGGCGATTTTGCCGCTTCCTCCGCGCTTTCGATCCGCGAGCAGTTTGCGGTCACAGCGGCGGCACTCGGAAAAAAGTGGAGGACCGACCGATGCATTCCGTATTTTCAGGCGCACACCAACACCTATGCGCCGCTGGCGGTGCTTCGGGAGAAGTTTGAGGAGGCGTTGGCGCTGGACGGGGCGGTTGGGCTGAACGTTGCCACGCGTGCCGACTGTCTTGAGGATGACGTGGTGGAATATCTGGCCTCGCTGGCTGAGCGAACGGTGCTTACGGTGGAGCTTGGACTTCAAAGCGCGCACGACGTCACGGCAGAGCGCATCAATCGCGGACATACGTTCGCGCAGTTTGTGGAGGGCTATGAAAAGCTGCGCCGCGCAAGTGACAGGATCGGCATTGGCATTCATCTGATCCTCGGCCTGCCCGGGGAGGATGACGGCATGATGCTGGACTCTGTACGGGCGGTGGCGGCGCTTCACCCAAATCAAGTCAAGCTGCATCTGCTTCACGTTCTGCGCTCCAGCCGTTTGGCTGAGATCTACGAGCGTGGCGAATATTCGCCGCTGGAGAGGGAACATTATATTTCACTTGTGGTGCAGGCACTCGAGCTGTTACCCGAGGATGTCGTGATCGCGCGCTTGACGGGTGACGGCATGGGTGAGGACCTTCTGGCTCCCGAATGGAGCCGACAAAAGGTGTCGGTCATCAACGATATCGATAAAATGCTTTATGCCCGGGATAGCTACCAGGGCAAACACTACGCAAAGGGAGGATAAAAATATGGCAGGACCCGGTGGAGGAGGCTTTGGCGGCGGCGGAGGTCGCGGCTTTGGCGGAGGCTTTGGCGGCGGTGGCTTCGGTGGAGGCGGCAGAGGCTTTGGCGGACACCATCACGGATTTCACGGCGGCTGGTTTTTTGGGCCGCGCTACTACGGCGGCGGATGTCTTGGCGGACTTCTCGGCATGTTCATTGCGCCGATCTTTCTGATCGTGTTTGCTATTCTTATGTTGGTTGGCTCGCTCGGCTCGGCCTTCCATTCGGTTACGACGGGCGGCGCGATCGCCTATGACGAAAATGCGTTTCAGGATTATGCCAACGAGCAGTATTATGCCGAGTTTGGGGCAGAGAAGGACAGCGAGGATCAACTTCTTCTGGTCTTTTTGATCGAGGATGAGCAATATCACGATTACGCGTATATTGCTTGGTGCGGCGATCATATAAACGGAAGGATCAACGCGATGCTTGGTGCTGAGGGCACAAGGCTGGGCAGCGCTGTTCAGAATTCTGCCATCAACGCAAGCTCCTATAAATATTCCTTGGACAGCGGTATTGCGCAGGTGATCGGCACGATGCAGGAGCATATTGAGGCGCTGGGCCTTGCCTCTTCCCTTAGCTGTGACAGTGCGCCGAGCGATTACCGCTCGCATCTGATCAACCGGGCCAACATCGAAATGACCGACGAGACGGTCAATGCGGCGCTTGAAGACTTTACCGCGGCAACGGGCATTGCGGTTGCCGTCGTAGTCGAGGACGCCGACGAGGTGCTTCCGAGAGATTTTGACTATGTGAGCGTTTTCATCGCGCTTCTGTTCCTTGTGATCGCGGTCGTTATGATCGTTCAATCGGTAAGGTAGAAGGACAGGAAAAAGCGTGACGGCGACAGGGACGACAATTACAATCGATATGCTTAAATAACCAAGCCGAGGGCGACCGCTTGGGTCGCCCTCGGCAATCTTTTATCCACGTTCCGTTGAGAAAATGTTTCGAAACGGTTGGTTTACAGATATATTCAAAAATGATATAATTACGGTACAAACATCAAAATACGGAGGTGTGATCATGTCGATTGGGCAGAATATTAAGAAATACCGAAAAGAAAAAGGGTATACGCAGAGAGAGCTTGCCGATTTGATCGGTGTATCCGTGCAGTCGGTTTCCAAGTGGGAAACCGACACGGGAGCGCCCGATATATCGCAGGTGGTTCCGCTGGCCTCGGCTTTGGAAATTTCTACCGACGCTCTTTTTGCTTATGAACATCATATCAAGCATAACGGATACGAGTCGCTTCGAAAAGACTATAGTAGGCAAGATGTGTTTCGAGATCAAACCTACACATTTCAAGAATACGAGATACTTTGTAACTATTTTTCCGCTCACCCCCAGAATTCCGAGGCGGCGTCTATGTGCCTTAAATGCTTGGTGGATATGATCGTTGCGCGCAAAGTGCAGGACAAAGGGAAAAGTGAGCTGATTGCCGAGTGTGAAAAATATGCAAATTGTATTTTTAAATATGAATCCGATGCAGATACTGTATTTATGAATCATTTTGTTCTTGCACGCGGGTATTCTGCACTCGGTGAAATTGCAAAAGCGAAAGAGATCCTGGGTAAGATTCCCGTGACCTTCGGAGACCGGTTGTATTGGGAAGCGGAGATCGCTCAAGCCAATAAGGAATATGATGAGGCAATGCTAAAATGCCGCTCAAGCTTTGCTCTAAAGGCAAGATACATTTCAAGATGTATCCGTATGGCGGGTGAGATACACCAAGCACGGGATGCCGAACACGGCCTGGAGCAGCGTATGGAATACGAGGAATATATGCTCAGATTGCTGAATGCCTTTCTTTCGGGCGGCAACTATTTGCCTTGCCGTCAGATCTTTCAAAAGTCTGTTTTGATTTGCGGAATGGTACCGAAGTATATAAAATTGGGCAAGCTCGATCTGGCACTTGAGAGAGCGGAAATGCTTTTTGAGGGAAGAAAGAAATTTTATGATTTTTTACAGCAGCCGCAGGATACGTATTCTTTATTGTTTGAAAACAACGATTCTACGGAATATCAAGCGCAAACAAAAAAACAGCTTGATAGTTATGTTCGGTCAGCTGCAGAGCATTTGAAAACGGTTTCCGACAGTGCGTATGCGCTTAGAATCAAGGCCTTGCTTGACAAGTATGATTTAAAATAGCAAAAGGAGTCTATATTTATTTATGTCCTCCAAAATATGCGAAATGCATTATTAAACAAAAAAGCATCCGAAAAATCGGATGCTTTTTTATTTGGTGACCCGTACGGGAATCGAACCCATGTTACAGCCGTGAAAGGGCCGTGTCTTAACCTCTTGACCAACGGGCCGGGAAAAGAAAAACCCTGTCGGGATGCGGGAGAGAGTGTCCTCTCTCCCGCAATGGTAGCGGCGACTGGATTTGAACCGGTGACACCGCGGGTATGAACCGCGTGCTCTAGCCAACTGAGCTACGCCGCCATGTCCTCGACAGGCACGAGTTACTATACCACAGGAAAACGGGGTTGTCAACACTTTTTTTGCCCGAGGCGCAAAATTATTCTCCCGTTGTATTTTTCTCCCGTTCGTGGTACAATTCTAAGGAATGAAATACTACGGAGGAATTCTACTATGAAAATTGCAGTTACGTTTGAAAACGGTCAGGTGTTCCAGCACTTTGGCCATACCGAGCAGTTCAAGCTCTATGAGGTGGAGGGCGGCAAGATCGTCTCTTCCGAGGTCATCGACACCAACGGCAGCGGCCACGAGGCACTGGCGGACTTCCTTGCCCAGCGCGGCGTAGGCGCACTGGTCTGCGGCGGCATCGGCGATGGCGCACAGGCTGCTCTCTCCGCTTCCGGCATCGAGATCTGCTCCGGCGCACAGGGCGACGCCGACGAGGCTGTGGCAGCCTTCCTGCGTGGCGAACTGGTCTCCGCCGGTGTCAACTGTGACCACCACGACCACGACCATGAAGAGGGCGGCGGCTGCGGCGGCAGCTGTGGCAGCTGCGGTGGCTGCGGCGGTCATTCCGCTCCCGCTATCGAAGGCCCCAATGTGGGCAAGGTCTGCAAGACCCACTATCGCGGCACCTTCAACGACGGCACCGTGTTCGACTCCTCTTATGACCGTGGCGAGCCTCTGGAGTTCGTCTGCGGCGTTGGCATGATGATCCGCGGCTACGACGAGGCCGTTGCCAAGATGGCCGTGGGCGAGTCCATCGACATCCACCTCACCCCCGATCAGGCCTACGGCTACCCCGATCCCCGCGCCATCTTCACCGTGGAGCTGGCACAGCTTCCCGGCGCAGAGGAGGCAAAGGTGGGCGAGAAGGTGGTGCTCTACACCAACGCAGGCCAGCCCATGCAGGTAACGGTGGCGGCAAAGGATGAAAAGACCATCACCTTCGACGGCAACAGCGAAATGGCCGGCAAGGAATTGAATTTCCACATCGAACTGGTGGAAGTGCAGTAACAAAAAAGAGCCCGCAAGGGCTCTTTTTTGTTAAGTAATAAGTAAGAGTGAAAAGTGAATAAGCGTGGTGTTCGCTGCGCGAACCATTTAAATTGTCCGCCTCAAGGCGGACACCTTACCTATTACTTTCCATCGTCCGCTTCATAGCGGACGATGGAAATGTGACTTTTATCACAGAATAATGGGACAGATTGGGGTATACTAAGACCAGAAAAGAAAAACAAAGGAGGCCGAGACAATGTCTGCTATCAATCTCAATCAAAATAACTTCCATCATGAAGTGATGAATTCCGATAAGCCTGTGCTGCTGGACTTCTGGGCACCGTGGTGCGGCCCTTGCCGCCGTGTTGTCCCCATCGTAGAGGAGATCGCCCGTGAGCGCAGCGACATCAAGGTGGGCAAGATCAACATTGAGGACGAGCAAGCCCTCGCCCGCGAGTTCCGCGTTATGAGCATCCCCACGCTGCTGGTGGTGAAAAACGGGCAGGTGGTGAACCGCTCCGTAGGCGTCAAGTCCAAAAGCGCCATCCTCAATATGCTGTAAAAAAAGAGAGCCGCAAGGCTCCCTTTTTTTAGGTTATAAGTAATAGTGAAAAGTGAATAGGTAAGGTGTCCGCCTTTAGGCGGACAATTAAAATAGTTCGCGCAGCGAACACCACACTTCTTCACTCTTCACTCTTACTTTTAACTTAAAAAGCGCCCCCGTAGGGGTGCTTTTTATTCGCTTAAGCCTTCCAGCGCGTCCATATCCAAAATCTCCACCGTGCCGCGGGAAACCTTCACCCAGCCCTCGCTTTGGAAATACCGCAGCATGCGGGTAATGACCTCGCGGTGAGA
>JAGAUC010000139.1 GCA_017621015.1 Clostridia bacterium
GCTTGGCGCCAAGGAGTGTGTGACGCTTGTATTTGAGATTCCTGCTTATTCCTACGATGTGGATTTTGATGATCTCACCGAGGGCACGACCTATGCCGATCAGAGCGCGGTCAACAAGAGCTTCTCGGGCTCGCTTTACCGTGTTGCCGGAAACATCGGTGCGCCGATCGCTACGGTGGACGGCTCCAAGGTGGTTGCGGCTTCGGGTCACACCAAGCCCATGCTGAAATTCTATAACGTGGTCAAGGACGCATATCTGACCACAGAGGACATCGGAAGGACCTTCGAGATCACCTTTAAGATCAAGTCGGATACCGCAATGACTATGCAGTACGGTCTTACCAACGTTCACCACTCGGCATCGACCGAGGAGGGCGCTGTGGATAAGGAGGTTCCTGCCTCGGCCCCCACTTGGTTTTATCATGCCTGTGAGTCGATCGATCTTGTCAAGGACGCGTGGACAACGGTCACGTATACGGTGACACTCACCGAGGATCACGTCAAGTATGAATGGGGTACCCTCGGCTTCCGTCCCGGCGTAAGCGATCAGGTTGCCTTCTACATCGACGATCTGAAGTCGACGGAGGTCGTTTCTGAGGTCAGGGTACAGAAGGGCGCGACGCTTTCGGTCGCCAGCGACTATATCACGGTCGATCCCACGGTCTCGACCTACGTCTCGTCGGCAGAGCCTGACAAGAACTTTGGTCAGACCGAGGCCAAGGTGGACGGGGTCAACGTTGGTGTTCTGGGCTTTGAGACCAAGGCACTTGCCGACACGCCCACCGCAAAGCTTTATCTTCCCGTAAGCATTTCCGAAAAGGAAAGCATTGAGGTTTATGCAATTGCGGACTATCTCCCGAGCGCAAGCTTCTGCTACAATACGCTGGCGGGATTGACGCTCACCAAGCTTGCGACCGCAGAGGTCGAGAACGGATTGGTAACGGTTGATGCTTCCGCGCTTGCATCGCTTGGCGCCCAGGAAAGCGTTACGCTTGTGCTCAAGTCGTGTGCTTACACCTATGAGGATACCTTTAACTCGAGAAGCGAGGGAGATATGAGTGCCGATCAGGCGGCGGTCAATAAGGGCTTCTCAAATGCTGTTTATCGTGTGGCAGGAAATCTTTCGGCACATGGCTTTACATCGGTTAACGGCTCCATGGCGCTTAGATTTACGGGTAACAATAGGCCTTTACCAAAGGTCTTTAATGTGATTACCGACGATTATTTGACGACGGCAGATATTGGCAGAACCTTTAAGATCACCTTCAGACTCATGAGTGACACGACCATGAGTATGCAGTACGGATTGATCAATGCTACGGCCGACACGGCGCCGGGCGAGGGCAAGGAGGCTCCCACCAATCCGTCTTGGTTCTGGAAGGGCTGTGATGCAGTCGCTCTTACCGCAAACACCTGGACTGACGTGGCCTATACAGTTACCTTGACTGAAGATCACTTCAAGTATGAGCTGGCAACGCTTGGCTTCCGTCCCGGCGACGCGGCAAGTGTGACCTTCTACATTGACGATCTGAAGACCGTGGAGATCGTACCCACGGCAACGGTAAGTGACGCAAAGCTTGCGGTGGAGGGCAAGGAGCTGCCCGCCCTGGACGCATCGAGTTATCCCGTAGTGGATATGCCCTTTGTGGACAACGCCATTGAGGCGGCGCAGATCGCGGTTGGCTCGGATATCACCATTTACTACTACGCAACGCTCCTTGACGAGACCGAGAGCGCGCAGATGCGCTTTACGGTAGCAGGCAAGACCGCTACGGCAGAGGGCGTGAAGGCGGGTGACCGTTACGTATTTGCTTATCGCGGCATTGCTCCGCAGGGTATGGGCGAGAACATCTTCGCCGAGCTTGTGGTGGACGGTGAGGTTGTGGCAACCTACGGCGAATACAGTGTGCTTGCTTACTGCCAGAACGCGCTTGCCATGAGTGCGGCGCAGCTTGGGCTCAGCGACAAGAAGTTTGCGGCTATGAAGACGGCCATTGCCGACCTTCTTGCCTACGGTTCGGCGGCTCAGAGGTATACGGATACCAACACCGATGCGCTTGTTGACGAGGGCATCGAGGGCATCTCATCCTTTACGGCTTTGGACGACAGCTTTAAGCGCGTTCCCGCAAAGAGTGCGTCGGAGAGCCTGTATCTCACCTCGGCAGGTGTTCACTTTGACTACACCAACCGTCTGTTCTTCAAGTTCAAGGCGGTGGGTGCTACCGAGGACAACGTTTTGGTTCGGATCACCAACGGTGCGACGGGCGCAAGCGCAGACTATGCGTTCCGTGATTTCACTGCACTTGGCTCGGATAGCTATCGCGTGATGACCGCGCCGATCGCGGCGCTGGATCTCGGCACGATGTATACGGTGACTCTGTATACCGTGGACGGGGAAGCCATGACCGCGGTGCAGTCGCTGGAGTACGGCGTAAGCTCGTACGTTTACAGCATGCAGAACGATGCCGAGATGGGCGATCTGGCGCAGAGAACCTATTGCTACGGTGTTTCGGCCAAGGCCTATTCCGAGGCGGAGTAAGGAGGGTATGCCAATGAAAAAAACGTATATAAAAGCCAATGCTGAGGTTTTGCATTTCGGCAAGGCGGACATTTTGACGCTCAGTGGCTTTGACGGAAAGGAAGACCTTTTTCCGATCGCCGACGAGGCGGAGGAAACCGAAGCCTAATAAAAGGGGGGAAGGGTGTTGTGTACATAAATGGCAATGCTCCTTCTCCGCCAAAAAAACGGGATAGACCATTTGGTCTATCCCGTTTTTTGTTGTCGATGGGGTATGAACTCGAGCGCCGGCTTGCCGCTTCAAATCTCTCCTTCTCCGTAAAAAAACAAGGCGGTCCATATGGACTGCCTTGGTTTTTTCATTTTTATGAGAAAATTTGAATTTGAGCGTTGGTAGCAGGAGCTCTTTCGTGCCGGGTTTAAGTTCATCAAAATACATCTTCGTGCTCCTTTTCAAAGCTCTGGTTGAATTCTTCATAAAAAACCGTCTCCTCTATTGGGCGTGATTGAAAATGCATATCCAGAGGCTTTGCATCGTCCGAAGGATATCCCATTACAAGTAAAGCGATGGGCTCAATATTGTTGGGGATATCAAATGCTTCACGCATTGCGGTGGGGTCAAAGTGCATCACCCAACAAGTGCCGACGCCTTCGTTTTGTGCGGCAAGCATCATATGCGTTGTGACAATGACCGCATCCACGGGAGATGAGAGCGCACCGTCGTATTTTCTCACCCAGCTTTCCTCCTTGTTATGACAAACAAGCATGGCAGTCGGCGTGTTAAAATGACATTTGGTGCATTTTTTGAGCTTTGAAATCGACTCGTCAGTATTCATAACAAGAATCCTTTGCGGCTGGTAATTGCATCCCGTGGGTGCTTTATGACCGGCTGCCAGAATCTTATCGATTACGTCCTTTGGCAGGTGCTCCGATTGGAAGCTACGTACGGAATATCGCTCTGAGATCAGTTTTTCAAAATCCATTTTGGTCTCCTTCTTGGATGCTTTTTATCTTATTATACCACACACAAGAGAATAAATCAATTCAAAGCAATTCCTTACAATTCGTGATCTTGCAAGTATCCCGTCAATCCATTGCTTGGCAAGTCTTATTTGATTACTCAATACGAAAATTCATGATTTCAATGGCGATCCTCGCTCCGAGTCGAAACGCATACACGAATATTTCACGCTCGTTGATATCCGTCAACTCGGCGTAGCAATCATCGAACTTTTCAAGTATCTCTTTTTGATTGTCTGTGAGCGTTGCCTGTAGGCTGTTGTGATGCTCTGCGATGTACTCCACGAGATGTTTTGTTTGCTTGCTTGGTTTGCACGAATCGGTATCGGGACAAATGTTGCCGTACCACAGTTCTTCAAGTATACTTCTCATATGTTCTCCTTTTTTGCGGGTTGGTAAAAACAATTATATCACAATTTGAGATAAAAGTCAATATCTCAAAGCGAGATGTGGTATTATTTTTTTGTAAAGGCAAATGGGGAGGTACTTATGCGTATTCGAGATTTAAGAGAGGACAGCAATTTAACCCAGGAGGAGGTCGCAAGGTATTTGCATATCAAGCAAAACACATACTCGCAATATGAAAATGAGCAGAGACAGTTGCCGATCTCCTGTTTGATCGCGTTGGCCAAATTCTACAAAACGTCAACGGACTATATTTTGGGATTGACAGACATAAAATAAATAGCACAAGACAGGGAAGCGCCGCCGCGAGGCGGTCGAAGGATCTTTTTTTCTCCGCAAAAGCCAAGGCAGTCCATATGGGCTGCCTTGTTTTTTGCTCGCTGTCGCGGCAGCCCCGTGGTTTTTCTTGACAACGATCTTTTTCGATGATATACTATCTATAATCAAAAATGACGCAGCTACCATATGGGAGGTGTTTTTATGTACGATAAGGAATGGACTCAGAGGATCTGCGAGCTTACTTGCTCCAAAAACGACGTGCTCGGGAGCCAATCGGCGGTCAAATACGATGCCGAGCATCCCTTCAAAAGGTATTACAGTCTATCCGTCATCCGAGGGGCGATCGGGAAGTACCTGTCGGGGGAATGGGATGATCGGATGCTCGCACATTGGGCGTGCCGATACTGCTGGATCCTTTTGGGCGGATGCGATTATGACAACGTGACCGAGGATCTGAATGCCTTCGAGCGGTTTGTCAGGGATCTGATAACGTGGGATCTGGACGCGCTCTCCTTCTTTAGTGCCGAGGATGAGGATCCGCAGGAGATGCAGAATTGGCTTGAGAGCTTCGGGCATTTTGACCACATCTGGCAGACTCGCGACGAATGGCGGGCCGTATATGCCATGATTGGTCAGTATGCCGAGGAAAACGGCGACCAATACGTCTTGCTTATCAATGACAAGGCAAGGGAATATATGATCCTGTATTCGGAGCATCTGCAAAACGGTTACGAGGATGCGTATTTCAGGTTTGTCAGCCGGGACGAGCACGTAGCGCTTGCGCAGCGACTGAAAAAAGACGGCTATACGATGCTGAGCTGCTCGGAGGAGTTCTACGAAATGGAAATTCACGATCAATAGATGCCTCTTTTGAGGAGCCGATTGACAAAAATTGCTTATAATGAGAGTGTGAGATGAACGGGAGGGCGGTTATGTTTCTTGTGGATTCACACTGTGACAGCATTCAGAAGGTGGATGCAGGGCTTTTTGGGCTTGTAGGTCCGTACAATTTTTCCAAAAAGCATTGTCAGCTTCAATTTGTTGCCATGTTTGCGGCGCATCCGGGCGACAGGGGCGACGATTCCTATCATCGCACCTTCCGCTATACGGGGCAGTACTGTGCGGCGCTGGCAAGCGAGAGCGACAAGGTGCTCCCTGTGAAGTGTTATGCCGACATCGAGCGCGCGTTTGCCGCAGGCAAGCACGGTGCGATGCTCTGTATTGAGAGTGCGACGGGGCTTAAAAATTCACCCGTGCTTTTGGAGCGGCTTTATAATGTCGGCGTAAGGGTGGTGGGGCTCACCTGGCTTTCCAACGATCTTGCTAAGAGCAACCGCGTGCTTGACGACGGCGAGGAGGACACGGGTCTAAGTGCGATGGGGCGGGATTTTGTCAAAAAAGGCAATGAGCTTGGCATCCTTTGGGACGTGTCGCATGCGTCGGATCGCACCTTTTGGGATCTTTGCGAGCTGTCGGCAAAGCCCGTGATCGCCAGCCACTCCAATTTCCGCGCGCTTTGTCCCCATTCGCGCAATCTCACCGACGAGATGACGAGGCGCATCATCGCGGACGGCGGTATGATCGGTCTGAATTTGGCGAAGCCGTTTATTCACGCGGAGAAGTCAAAGCAGACGGTGGAGCAGCTGTTTGCCCACCTTGACCATTGTCTTTCGCTTGGCGGCGAGGACAACGTGGGATTTGGCTTTGACATTGACGGCATAGAGTGCTATCCCACGCCGCTCACGACCCAAGGGTCCATACACGATCAGCTTTTGGAGATGATGCAAACGCATTATTCCGAGCGCCTAGTCGAAAAGGTAGCGGGGGAAAATTACTTGGCCTATCTTAAAAAATGGTTGTGAAAGGCCTGAAAACAGGTCGTGATATGTGAAGCGGGCGTGTGAACAAAAGATTCACACGCCCGCTTTGGTCCAAGCGTAAGGAAAGGCAAAAAAGGGTATTGACAAACGCGTTTTTTTGTGGTAAAA
>JAGAUC010000140.1 GCA_017621015.1 Clostridia bacterium
GGCGGTTTTTCTTTGAATCTTTACGAAATATCCGACAAAGCGGACAGTAAGCTGGTCAACTGGTTATTCCAAGAATCCTTATTACTGTCGATAAAGTTCTGAATGTCGTACTCGGAATCCAGACGGCGGAAGATACCGCTGATACCGCCAAGGCTTCCCGTCGACCAAGCGAAGCCGAAGGAGAAGACAAAGGAGTTCAGAATGGTATCGTACATCTCGGCGTCGGCCTGCTCACGGGAGTAGTGACCCTTAAGTACGGTTCCATAGTATACCGGGATAACCTGCTTGTAGCTCTCGGCCGAAAGCACCTCAAGCACGGCACTTACCATAGCCGCTCTGCTATCGCTGAGGTTGGAACAAACGGCAAGCGCGGAAGCGGAGTTAGCAAAGCAGGTACGGTAATCCTCCTGATCCTCATTGTACTTCGGAATGGGAAGCACGCCGTAGTTTACGGTGGAGGACTTCATATCTGCGCCGTAACCGAGCGACTGCGTGTAGAACAAAACGTTGCCGTTGGGCATCGAGGTGTCCTCGTGGTTAGCCTCACCGGCGGGAATAAATCCGCCCGGATTGTTAAAGACGCCGCGCACCTTCTCGTATGCGGGTACGGTATGGCTGTTAAAGAGAACCAGCTCGGGCTCACCGAACACGTCGGTTCTCGTGAAATCAAGACCCATAGCCAAAACCCACGCATCCATCTGACCGGCCGCGCTACCAAGGCTCTTGATACCCACAACGTCACCGGGGCCAACAAGACCGTCGGAATTGAGGTCATCCCAGCAGTTGGAAACATAGTAGGTCATCTTTTCGGCCGTCCACTGGCCGTCTCTTACCAGCTGATAGAGTGTCGTGTCTCTGTCATCGGGATACTTCTGATTGAAGAGGTCGCGGTTGAAGAACACGCAAACACCGCTGGCCGCCTGCGTAATGGTCAGAGATCCGCCGGCAAAGAACATAGCGCCGTAAACACTGAGCTCATCCACCATAGAGTTGTTCCACCAGGGCTTTTCAAAGTTGAGGTAACCGCCCTCGTCTTTGGTAAGAGAAAGAAGGTTGTAGTAAATACCCTCCTTGGCAAGCGAGGTGCCTGCGGAAAGATAAAAGGCCGCACCGTCATAGTCACCGGTGTTGGTAAGCACCGATACCGAAAGCGCGTTGTTCCAATCCGTGTAGGGGAACTCGTCGTTTCGGGGAATGGCCTTGATCTTAACACCAAGGCGGTTCTCTACGTCGATGTTACGGTAGTGGATGGCGTCGTAGACCGGATCGTTGATCAGCTCCTCACAAGCCAGCTCATACTGATTCATGTTGGAGCCGCCGCGCACCAAAAATGTGACCGTCTCACCGTTGTACTTGAGGTCGGCGGGAACCGTATCCTGCTCACCGTCACGGTCATCGTTTCCGTTGCTCTGCGGAGCCTTCGTTGTCTCCTCGGGCTTGTCACCGCAGGCGGCGTAGGCCGGCAGCAGCATCAAAAGCGCCAAAAGAAGAGCCAAAACTCGTACAAATTTCATAATTTCTCCCTTTCCTTATGTATTAATTTCAAGCTGAAATTGTCTTTGTTTTGATATTATATCACAAAAACCTCATTTTGGCAAGGGCTTTTTTGTTTTTTCTTTAACAAAAAAGCTGTTGCCCCGTATGGGACAACAGCCTAAAAAACGGATTACGAAACAGCCTCCAGCGCGGTAAGAAGCTCGGTCAGCTTGGTATTCCACGTTTCCTTATTGCTGTCGATGTGATTCTGCATATCAAACGTGG
The DNA here is from genome assembly GCA_017621015.1 of Clostridia bacterium. Classification (GTDB taxonomy): domain Bacteria; phylum Bacillota; class Clostridia; order Oscillospirales; family CAG-272; genus RGIG8775. Next base: position 1,762 of record JAGAUC010000140.1, read on the forward strand.
GCGAAAGGTCGCGGAAAATGCTTCCGATACCGCCAAGGCTCTGGCTGGAGTAAGCAAAGCCGAAGGAGAACACAAAGGATCCGAGGATCTTATCGTACATCTCGGCATCCGCCTGCTCACGCGAGTAGTGACCCTTCAGAATGGTTCCGTAGTAGACCGGAATGACCTGCTTGTAGCCCTCGGCCGACAAAAGCTCGAGCACCGCGCTCACCATAATGGCGCGGTCGTCGTCAAGATTGGAGCAAATGGCAACGGCAGAGGCCTCGTTACCGAAGCCGGTATAATATTCTGCCTGCTCCTGGTCAAGCTTCGGGATGGGGAGCACACCGTAGTTCACCACCGACTCCTTCATCTCCACGCCGTGATGGAAGGTGGCGGTCTTGAACAGCATATTGCCGTTCTTAAGATCGGTCTCTCCACTCATTTCTGCCACAAGAAGCGCGCCGGGGTTGTTACCGAATATACTGCGCACCTTCTCGTAAGCGGGAAGGATGTTGCTGTTCAAAAGAGCGATCTCGGGCTCACCGTACACGTTGGTCTCGGTCAGGCGCAGACCCATGGCAACCACCCACGCGTCCATAATGCCCGCCGACTTGCCAATGGCGTGAATACGCGTTCCGACAACGTCGCCGTCATCGATCGCGCCGTTGGAGTTCATATCGGTCCAGGCACCCGAAACGTAGGACGCCATCTTGTCCGCCGTCCATTTGCCGTCGCGCACAAGCTGATACAGCGCCGTGTCTCTGTCCTCGGGATACAGCTGATTGAAAAGGTCGCGGTTAAAGAAGATACAAGCGCCGTCGTCCACCTCGCTGATGGTCAGCGAGCCGCCTGCAAAAAAGAGCGTGCTGTACGCGGCAAGCTCATCGACCAGCGTCTGGTTCCACCAGGGCTTTTCGAAATTCAGATAGCCGCCCTCATAGTCGGTAAGCGAAAGCAGGTTGTAATAAATGCCGTCCTTGGCAAGCGCGCTTCCCGTGGAAAGATAAAACGCCGCGCCGTCAAAGTCGCCGGTATTGGTCAGCACCGAGGTCGAAAGCACCTCGTTCCACTTACTGAAATTGGTGTACGAGCCGTTCTGCCCCACGGTCTTGAACTTAAGCCCCAAGCGCGTCTCCACATCAATGTTGCGATAGTGGATGGCATCGTAAAGCGGATTGTTCAAAAGGTCCTCGCAAGCCAGCTCATACTTGTACTGATCCTTGTTGTCGCGAATCAGAAAGGTAACCGTCTCTCCGTCAAATCGGAGATCGGCAGGCACGGTGTCCTGCACCTCATCCTCTCCCGCCGAGGGTCTCGTCGTGCTTCCCTTTCCTTCGGTCTCTGCCGGGTCGCCGCCACACGCGACCAGCGTACCGAGCAGCATCAAAAGCGCCAGAAACAGCGCCAAAAGCTTTCCCATTTTCATCATTCGCATTCCTTTCCTTTTGTTAAAAAAGCTTTTCTCTATTTTACATAGTAACACAAAATCCATTTTTTTGCAAGTTCCTTTTATAAAATTGTAAAAATGTGCTACTTTTACAAAAAATGGCTACTGCAAAAATGGCATTAGCCAAGCAACCTAATTTATGAAACCGACTCCAGTGCCGCAAGAAGTGCCTCAAGGCTGGTGTCCCAGTTTTCCTTTCGACTGTCTACGAAATTCTGCAGATCAAAGGTAGGAGACATATCGCGGAAAACGCTTCCGATCGCCCCCAGGTCGCGGCTGGAGTAGGCAAAGCCGAACGAGAACACAAAGGATCCAAGGATCTTGTCATACATTTCCGCGTCGGCCTGCTCATGCGAGTAGTGTCCCTTGAGCACCGTCCCGTAGTATACGGGAATTACCTGCTTATAGCTCTCAGCCGACAGCAACTCCAGCACAGCGCTCGCCATAGCGGCTCTTTCATCGCTGAGGTTGGAGCAAAGCGCGATCGCGGAGGCGGCGTTACCGAACATCGTATAGTAATCGTCCTGCTCCTCGTCGTATTTCGGAATGGGAAGCACACCGAAATCCACCGTCGTATTTCGCAGCTCCGCGCCCGCACAGAGCGCGTTGGTATCAAAAAGCACGTTGCCGTTTTTCATCGAGCTTTCCGATGAGGCATCCAGCGACAGGTATGCGCCGGGATTGTTACCGAAGATACTGCGGACCTTCTCATAGGCCGGGAGAAGTCGGCTGGTCAGAAGCGCGATCTCCACCTCGCCAAACCGATCGGTCTCGGTCAGCTTGAGTCCCATCGCGGCCACCCAGGAGTCCATAACACCCGCCGAGCGCCCGATGGCATGGCTTCTCACGCCGAGAACGTCTCCGTCATCCACAAGACCGTTGGAATTGGCATCCGACCAGGCTCCGGCCACGTAAGCGGCCATTTTGTCCGCCGTCCACTTGCCGTCACGGACCAGCTGATACAGTGTCTTATCGGTATCGTCGGGATACAGCTCGTTGAAAAGATCTCGGTTGAAGAACACACAAACGCCGTCCGACACCTGGCTTACGGTAAGCGAGCCACCCGTGAAGAAGAGCGCGCCGTACGCCGCCAGCTCCTCACCCACAGTCTGGTTCCACCAGGGCTTTTCAAAATTCAGATAACCGCCCTGGTCATAGGTAAGATCCAGAAGATTGTAGTAAATACCGTCCTTAGCCAGCATGCTTCCCGTGGAAAGATAAAAGGCCGTACCGTCAAAGTCGCCGGTATTGGTCAGCACCGAGGTCGAAAGCACCTCGTTCCACAAAACGTAATTATCAAAGGATCCGTCCTGCCCCACGGTTTTGATCTTGAGCCCCAGACGCGTCTCCACGTCGATGTTTCGATAGTGGATCGCATCATAAAGCGTGTCGTTCAAAAGCTCATCGCAGGCAAGCTCATACTTATATTGATCGTTTTGATTGCGAACAAAAAAAGTAACCGTCTCCCCCGTGTAATTCAGATCCAGTGGGACTGTATCCTGCTCACCGTCCCGATCGTTGTCCGGCTTCCGGATGGGATCCCCTCCGGTCGTCTCCGCGGGGCCACCGCACGCGACGAGCGTGCCGAGCAGCATCAGCACAGTCAAGACCAACGCCAAAAGCCTTACCTTTTTCATCGTTTTTTCGTCCTTTCGTTCACGGTATTTTTTATATTTCAGCACAAAAGCCTTCCCTTTTCAAGCCCCCTTTTTCCTTTCCGGTATACACTTTCAAAAAATGGCTACTGCCAAAATGGCAGTAGCCAAGGGAAAGGGGAAAGGGGTTATAACACAAATATCATATTGTACATCGTGTTTGCTCGTTACAACGGTATTATAACAAAATCCGTAATAAAAGTAAATACGAAAACGGACATATTTAACTTAGAAAAACGACATTTTTCAAGAAAACTCAGGAAACCGCCTCCAGAGCCTCCAAAAGCTCAGTCAGCTGTGCGTTCCACGTCTCCTTGTTACTGTCAATATGATTTTGCATGTCGAAGGTAGGTGATAGATCGCGGAAAATGCTTCCAATACCGCCGAGGTTGTGCGTAGAGTAAGCAAAGCCAAACGAGAACACAAAGGATCCGAGGATCTTATCGTACATCTCGGCATCGGCCTGCTCACGCGAGTAATGTCCCTTAAGCACCGTTTCGTAGTAGGCAGGAAGCACCTGCTTGTAGCTTTCGGCCGAGAGCACCTCCAGCACCGCGCTCACCATAGCGGCTCGATCCATATCGAGGTTGGAGCAGATGGCAAGTGCCGAGGCGTCGTTGCCAAAGCCGGTATAGTAATCGTCCTGCTCCTCGTCGTATTTCGGAATGGGAAGCACACCGTAATTCACCGTAGTATTGCGAAGCTCTGAGCCGTGGCCGAGCACGCCGGCAAGGAACAGCACGTTTCCGTTCTCAAAGGTGGTCTCGTTGGACTGATTGGTGGTAAGATATGCGCCGGGATTGTTGCCGAATATGTTACGCACCTTTTCGTAAGCGGGAAAAACGTTACTGTTCAGAAGCGCCAGCTCGGGCTCGCCGTATACGTTGGTCTCGGTAAACCGAAGGCCCATCGCCACGATCCACGCGTCCATATGCCCCGCCGCCTTACCGATGGCGTGATTGCGCGTGCCGACAATGTCACCGTCGTCGATCACGCCGTTGGAGTTAACGTCCGTCCAGCCCTCGGCCACGTAAGCCGCCATTTTATCTGCCGTCCACTTGCCGTCCCGGACAAGCTGATACAGCGTCACGTCTCCCTCCTCCGGGAAAAGCTCGTTGAAGGAATCGCGATTGAAGAATACACAGCCGCCGGCAGTGACCTGCGTAATGGTCAGCGAGCCACCCGCAAAAAACAGCGCGCCAAAGGCGGCCAGTTCCTCGGTCATGGATTTATTCCACCATGGCTGCTCAAAATTCAGATAGCCGTCCGTATAATCGGTCAGCTCCAGAAGGTTGTAGAAAATGCCGTCCTTGGCCAAGGAGCTTCCGGTCGAAAGATAGAACGCCGTGCCGTCGTAATCGCCCGCGTTGGTAAGCACCGAGGTGGAAAGCGTTTCGTTCCACTTGCTGAAGTTCTCGTAGGCACCATTCTGCCCAACCGTCTTGATCTTAAGCCCAAGCCGCGTTTCTACATCAATATTGCGGTAATGGATGGCATCAAAAAGCGTGTCGTTGAGCAGCTCGTCACAGGCCAACTCGTATTTATAACGGTCTCCCTGGTCGCGAACAAAAAAAGTCACCGTTTCCCCCGGATAGGCAAGATCGGTCGGAACGGTATCGCGGATCTGCTGGCGGTCGTCATCTCCGTTCACCGTGCCCTGATTGCCCTTTTGCCCGGTCGTCTCGCTCGGCGTGTCGGCACACGCAACCAGCGAAGCGACAAGCATCAGAAGCACCAAAATAAGCGAAAGAACTCGTACGGTTTTCATGGTTGTTCCTTTCTGCTATGTAAATAGCTCTCCGTTTGGTTTGATTTCATTATAACACAATAAAAAAGAGTGCGGAATTGCATTTTTTATCATTTTTATTGCATATTTTACTTTTTCCTTACGCCGAAGTCAAAAAGTAAAATATGTGTTTTCCAATTTTATTATACTATACAGCCATGGGATTTGAAATGTATTTTTCGTCACGAAACATGGAGATTCCATCAAAAACAAAAAGGCTGCCGCAAGGCGGCAGCCTCGGGTGCCCGAGGCACCCTGAGAAAAAGGAAAGGGGTTATGATACGGCTTCAAGAGCTAAGAGCAGCTCAGACAGCTTGGTAGACCAGGTACCCTATTGCTGTCAATGTGATTCTGCATATCAAAGGTAGGCGACAGGTCGCGGAAGATGCTTCCGATCGCACCGAGATTGTGTGTGGAATAAGCAAAGCCAAAAGAGAACACGAAGGAGCCAAGGATCTTATCGTACATTTCGGCATCGGCCTGCTCTCTCGAGTAGTGCCCCTTAAGCACGGTTCCGTAATATACGGGAAGCACCTGCTTGTAGCTCTCTGCGGAGAGAAGCTCCAGCACCGCACTCACCATAGCGGCCCTGTCCTCACTGAGATTGGAGCACACCGCAATGGCCGAGGACTCGTTACCAAAGCAGGTATAGTAATCCTCCTGCTCCGCATCGTACTTCGGAATGGGAAGCACGCCAAAATTAACAGTAGAATTGCGCATCTCCGCGCCCTCGTTAAGCGAAGAGGTAAAGAAAAGCACGTTGCCGTTCTCCATTTTCGTTTCGATTGCCTCCTCGGTCGTCAGAAGCGCACCGGGATTGTTACCGAAAATATTGCGCACCTTCTCGTAAGCAGGAATGATATTGCTGTTCAGAAGAACGATCTCGGGCTCACCGTAAATATTGGTCTCGGTAAAACGCAGTCCCATGCCCACGACCCACGCATCCATAACACCGGCGGAATTGCCCATCGCGTGGTTTCTCGTGCCAACAATATCGCCGTCATCCACCACACCGTTGGAATTGATGTCGGTCCAAGCCCCGGAGATATAAGCAGCCATCCTGTCCGCCGTCCAACTTCCGTCGCGTACCAGTTGATACAGCGTCGTGTCTCTCTCGTCGGGATACAGCTCATTAAAGAGGTCGCGATTAAAGAAAACGCATACACCGTCCGAGATCTGGCTTATGGTAAGCGAGCCGCCGGCAAAGAACAGAGCCCCGTAGGCAGCAAGCTCCTCGGTCATACTCTGGTTCCACCACGGCTTTTCAAAATTCAGATAGCCGCCCTCATAATCGGCAAGCTCAAAGAGATTGTAGAAAA
>JAGAUC010000141.1 GCA_017621015.1 Clostridia bacterium
ATGCTGCTCTCTCTCACCTTTGCGTTCGCATCCTGCGGCGATAAGGAGGACACGCTGATTTGCGGCGTAACCATTTTCGAGAAAATGAACGAAAAAGATGCCGACGGCAACTGGACCGGCTTTGAGTCCGAGTTTGCTATGGAGGTTGGTAAGCTGATCGGTATGAAGGTAGATTTCCAGGAGATTGACTGGACCCAGAAGTACACCGAGCTTGAGGCCGGCACCATCGACTGCATCTGGAACGGCTTTACCGCCAACTCCACCGATAAGATCGACGGCGTTGACACCAAGCGTTCGGATCTCGTTGACTTCTCTTACGGCTACATGCTCAACCAGCAGTGCATCGTCATCAAGGCTGACAACAAGGACCTCATCAAGAGCGAGGCTGATCTTGCCGGCAAGAAGGCCGGTGTTGAGGGCGGAAGCGCAGGCGAAAGCTATGCCGCAACCGTGATCGGCGACAACGGAAGCATGGAAAAGTATCCCGCACAGAACAAGGCCTTCCTTGAGGTCAAGTCGGGTGCTGTTGACTTTGCCGTTATGGACATCGTTCTTGCTAAGAACATCTGCGGACAGGGCGACTACGCCGATCTTATGATCGTTGAGGATATCGTTCTTGCCTCCGAGATCTACGCCATCGGCTTTGAAAAGGGCTCCGAGCTTACCGCCAAGGTAAACGAGGCCATCAAGACTCTCTTCGAGAACGGCACAATCGATACACTTGCTAAGAAGTACGGCTTTGAGAACGTCGTTCAGCTCGTTGAAGTCATTGAGTAATTAACCCAAAACAAAGGAATAAAACATGGCAATAACCTGGTCTTCATTTCTTAAGGTAACGCTTCGGTTGCTTGAGGGATTTGAAAACACCTGCCTGATCTTTGCGCTAACACTTGTGTTAGCGCTTCCTTTGGGTTTGGTGATCTCTTTCGGATCCATGTCCAAGTTCAAGCCGCTGGCTTACCTCACAAAGGTGTTCGTATGGATCATTCGCGGCGTGCCGCTTATGCTTCAGGTCTTTGTGGTATTCTACGTTCCCCGCTTGCTGTGGGATCTGCCCGCCTTTTCGCGCTTTAACGCGGTCATCGTGGCATTCGTCATCAACTACGCCTGCTACTTCTCGGAGATCTACCGAGGCGGCATTGAGGGCATTCCGCGCGGTCAATATGAAGCCGGCGAGGTGCTGGGCATGACAAAATCGCAGATCTTCTTCAAGGTCATTCTGATGCAGGTCGTCAAGCGCATCATTCCCCCGATGTCCAACGAGATCATTACGCTGGTCAAGGACACGGCACTCGCAAGAGTCATTATGGTAGTGGAGATTCTCAAGGTGGCGGAGGAATATACCGCACACGCGCTGATCTGGCCGATGTTCTACACGGCTGTGTTCTACCTTGCCTTTGTCGGCATCCTCACACTTCTTTTCGGTTTTATCGAGAAAAAGCTCGACTACTACAAGGTGTAAGGGGGTACGGACATGGCATTACTTGAAGTTAAAAACATAACCAAGCGCTTCGGCAAGACCGAGGTGCTGAAGGGGATCGACTTTTCGCTGGAAAAGGGTCAGGTGCTTTCGATCATCGGCTCCTCGGGAAGCGGAAAGACTACGCTTCTTCGCTGTCTCAACTTCCTTGAGACCCCCGATACCGGCGTGATCTCTGTAGACGGAAGCGCCATCTTCGACGCCGCCGAGCACAAGAAAAAATCGGCCGCCGAGATCCGCGAGAGCCGCCTTCGCTTCGGACTTGTCTTCCAGTCCTTCAATCTGTTTCCGCAGTATTCGGTGATGGAGAACCTCACCCTGGCGCCCAAGCTTCGCGCTAAGGAGGAGGCAAAGCAAAGCAAGCTTCCCCACGCCGAGCTCAAGCAGAAATTTGCAGAGATCGAGGAGCACGCCGCCGAGCTTCTTGCGGCGGTCGGTCTTTCCGAAAAAAAGGACGCCTATCCCTGCCAGCTTTCGGGCGGTCAGCAGCAGCGTGTTTCCATCGCGCGAGCGCTGGCCATGAAGCCCGACATTCTCTGCTTTGACGAGCCTACAAGTGCGCTCGACCCTGAGCTTACGGGCGAGGTGCTGAAGGTCATAAAGGAGCTCCGTGACGAGGGACGTACCATGATCGTGGTTACCCACGAGATGGATTTTGCCCGTCAGGTCTCCGACCACATCATCTTTATGGCAAACGGAATCATCGAGGAGGAGGGCGCGCCCGAAAAGGTATTCGGCGCCCCCGAAAGTCCCCTGCTCCAAAGCTTCCTAAAGGGAATCGGATAAAAGAAAAACGGCTGTTGCCCTGCAACAGCCGTTTGTTTTTTACCTTATGTTACTTTACCTTGGTGAGCGTAAAGATACCGATCTTGATGAACTTATTTCCGTCTGCATCCTTGCCCTCGGAGAAGCTCTGCGTTCCGCTAAGCTTGCCGGCGTCGCCCTCCGCGTCACCCTCGTAGGTGATGGTGATGGTCTGCGTGCCGTCAGCCGCCTCTGCGATCTCATAGGTTCCCTTTACTTCGTTGGTGGAGGTAAAGCCAGCAATGCCTGCCGTCGTGGTAACGGTTACGTTCTTGCCGCTGAAGGTCATCGAGATCTTACCGCCAACAAGCGAACCGCCAGCCTCTACCGAATACGTGCCCGAAAGAGTCTTTGCGCAAGAAGCGAAAACAAAGCAAACAAGCACAAGTGCCATTACAAGGGAGAAAAGCTTCATAGTTTTTTTCATTTTGTCTTCATCCTTTCTTGTCAAGCTGTGACATACATAGTATACACGATTTTTTTCCTTTTGTCAAGGAAAAACCCGATTTTAAATCGGGTTTTTTCTTTTATATGTCCTTAATGTTTTCGCGAAGAATCACAAGGTTTCCGTACTGCGTGCCCGCCGACCAGATGATGTGTCTCGGGCATTTTTCCACGCACTTGTTACAGCCCACGCACTTATCATAATCGATCGAAGCCACAAAGCCGTTGACGTGAATCGCATCGTACTCGCAAGCCTTTTCGCAAAGCTTGCAGCTGATACAGCCCACCTCACACTGCTTGCGCGTGACCGCGCCCTTCTCAACCGACATACAACCGACCCAGTGGCGGCTGTTATACGGGATCAGCTTGATGATTCCCTTGGGGCACGCGTGTGTGCACACGCCGCAGCCCTCACATTTCTTGTAGTCAACGACGGCGACGCCGTTTACCACCGAGATCGCGCCGAACGGACAGGACGCCACGCAGGTTCCGAGACCGATACAGCCGTTGGGACACAGCTTATCGCCGCCCGCCAGCTTGGTGGCCGAAATGCAGTCCTTAGCGCCCGCATAAATGTACTTTTTCTTGGCGAATTCTGCCGTACCCGAGCACATGACCTGCGCACGCATACGGACACGCTCCTCGACCTCAACGCCCATGATCTCGCCGATCTTCTTGGCGGTCTCCGCACCGCCGACCGTGCAAGCACTCGGGTTGGCCTCGCCCTTTACGATGGCCTCAGCCAGCGCGCCGCAGCCCGAATAGCCACAGCCGCCGCAGTTTGCACCCGGCAGGCACTCCTGCACCTTGGGAACGCGCTCATCCACCTTGACCTCAAAGATCTTAGCGGCGATCGCAAGAATGACACCGAAAAACACGCCAAGTCCCGCGAAAATCAGGACAGGAATCAAAACATCAGATAATTGCATTTTCTTCCCTCCTTAAAAGCTAAGACTTGTAAAGCCCGAAAACGCCATAGCCAGCAGACCCGCCGCGATCAGCGTCAAGGGGAATCCCTTAAAGGATCTGGGAGGCTTTGCCGTAGCAAGACGCATACGAACACCGGCAAACACCACAATGGCCAGCGTAAAGCCGATGGCTGCGGCGAAGCCGAAGCAGATGGATTCAATCAGGTTATACCCGTTTTGAATGTTGAGAAGCGCGGAACTCAGCACCGCGCAGTTGGTGGTGATCAGCGGCAGATAAATGCCGAGTGCACTGTACAGCGACGGAATGAATTTGCGAAGGAACATCTCAATAAACTGAACGAGCGCCGCGATTACCAGAATAAACGCAATGGTCTGCAGATATTCCAGATGGAAAAGCTCCAGAAGCTTATACACAAGCCAGGTCACCGCGCTCGAGAGCGTGATAACAAAGGTGACCGCCATACCCATACCGAAGGCAGTATCCGGCTTTTCGGAAACGCCAAGGAAGGGGCAACAGCCGTAAAAGCGAGCAAAAATGAAGTTCTCGACGAGCACGGCACCGAATATCATCAGTAAAATCTCTCCAAAGCTCATACCGACTCATCCTCCTTCTTTGCCAGCTTTGCCGAATGGTCGACAAATTCAACCTTCATCAGCTTTTCCAGACGCTTTTTGTCCTCGATGTTATTGCGGATCTTCTGAACGATCGCGATCACAAGACCCAGCGTCAAAAAGGCACCGGGAGGCGACACCAGGATCATGATGGGGCTGTAATACTCACCGAACAGATCCATTCCCATAAAGGTACCCGCACCGAGCACCTCACGGATGGTGGCAACGATCACAAGGGCAAAGGTAAAGCCAAGGCCCATCGCAAGACCGTCAATGGCTGACGGAAGCACCTTGTTCCGCGAGGCAAACGCCTCGGCGCGCGCCAGGATGATACAGTTTACCACGATTAGCGGAATAAATAGGCCAAGCGCCTGATACAGCGAATAGAAATACGCCCTCATGATCAGCTCGACCGCCGTCACAAAGCCTGAAATGATGACGATAAATGCTGCAATACGAACCTGCGACGGAATAAACTTGCGAAGAAGCGAAATAAAAATGTTGGAGCAGATAAGCACTGCCGTAGCCGCCACACCCATACCGATCGCATTCTCGACCGATGTTGACGTGGCAAGCGTGGGACACATACCCAAAAGCTGAACGAGAACGGGATTGTTATCCAGAATTCCCTCCTTCAGCTGCTTGATAAAGCCAGAATTTTTACGCATACTCACCCCTCCTTATGCCACGGGAACCGAGGCGAGAACCTCGCCTGCCCGATTGACCGCATCATGAACCGCCTTCGAGGAGATGGTGGCTCCCGATATCGCCGTGATATCAGCATCGCCTCGTTTGGAGAGCGTCAGCTCACCCGAAAGGCCTGCATACTGCGACAGATGCGCCGCATCGCCCACCTTGGAGCCTACACCGGGCGTCTCAGCATGCGAAACAATGGAAACACCGCGAATGCTCCTATCGGGCTGATAGCCGACCATAAGGCTCATATCGCCGCCAAAGCCCTTGCCGATGACGTTCACGCAATAGCCAACGATCTCTCCGTTCAGCTTGACGGTGTAGACTGCCTGAATGTCCGAGTCAAGCACACCGTCATACACGTCAAGATCGATCACGTCGTCCTCTTCCGCATTAAAAATGACGGCCATCGACGCGCGGATCTCACGGTCAAGATTTTTCTGATAGGCATCAAAGGTCACCGTATAAACAAAGGAGACGACACCCGCGATCACAGCGCAGATCAAAAGGAGCTTCAGGCCCACCAGCGCCGTGTTTTTTACATAACTTTTATTTGCCATGCTTTGCACCTCCAAACACACGGGGCTTTGTGAGTCTGTCGATGTACCAAACCAGCGTATTCATAACCAGAATGGCAAAGGACGTGCCCTCGGGATAGCTGCTGAAGCGGCGGAAAAGAACGGTGATGAGTCCGCAACCGATACCGAAGATCACCCGTCCCCACTTGGTGACGGGAGTGGTGACGTAGTCGGTCGCCATAAAGATCGCACCGAGCATCAGACCGCCCGAAAGGAGCTGTGTCAGCATGGTATTCAGGTCAAACATCGCACCGCTCGCAGGAAGAAGCAGGGCAAAGACTGCCACCGTGCCGAGATAGCAAACGGGAATGTGCCAGGTGATCACGCGACGGACGATCAGATATACGCCGCCTAGGAGAAGCAAAAGCGCCGACATCTCACCGATACAGCCGCCCGTTTTGCCTAAGAACATATCCATAAGCGTGGCGCCGCCCGTTGTTCCGTTCTCGGCCAGCGAGGCCAGCGGCGTTGCATACGCAACGGCATCCACACCGTCACCTACCCAGCGCGGCATGGTAAACGTGGCCATTCGGTCCGACCACGAAAGGAACAAAAAGATTCTTGCCGCAAGCGCAGGATTGAGGAAATTCTTACCGATTCCGCCAAACAGCTGCTTGACAACCACGATCGCGATAAACGAGCCGATGATGGGAAGCCAGAACGGCACTGTGGAAGGCAGATTCATCGAGATAAGAAGTCCCGTCACCACGGCCGAAAGGTCCTTGATCGACACTCTTCGGCCAAGGATCCTCTGAAAGGCCCACTCAAAGAAGACCGAGGAGGCCACACCAACGATCAGAAGCGTGGCGGCGTGGGCTCCAAATTGGTAAACACCGAAAAGGCAAGCGGGAAGAAGCGCAATGATGACGTCCAGCATCAGCTTTTGCGTGGTCACACCGCTTTTAATATGAGGAGAAGGCACGACCGTCAATAGGTCGGGCGTTTTAAGGCTTGTTTGATTCATTTCGTCCATTTTCCTTCTCCCTTCACTTTACTTTCGAGGCCTCAGCCGCCTCTTTGGCACGCTGCCGCTCGGCGCGGATGATGCCCTTGGCTACACGAATGTGTTGCACGATATGAATGTTACCGGGGCAATTGTACGAGCAGGTACCGCACTCGACACAGCTGAGCACATTCATCTTCTCCGCTTCCTCATACATCTTGTTGGACGTATAGAGCGCAAGATAATTGGGCATCAGATGCATCGGGCAGTTCTTGACACAGCGTCCGCAGCGGATACACGCCTCCTCGGGATGCGCCTGGTTTTCGTCAAACTCCGCAGAAAAGACCAGAATGGCCGACGTGCCCTTGGTGACCGCACCGTTAGCATCCCACTGAGCAAAGCCCATCATCGGACCGCCGTTGACGATCTTCTTGGGCACCTTGACAAGGCCGCCGCACGCGCGGATGAGATCCATATAGCTCGTGCCAATGTGCACCAGCAGGTTCTTGGGGGTACGGAGACAGTCTCCGTCCACCGTAACGATACGCTTGACCAGCGGTGTGCCGTCGTAAAACGCCACCGCAACCGCCGCACTTGTCTCGGCGTTGAAAATGACGCAGCCAATGTCGGCGGGAAGCTTGCCTGCGGGAAGCTCCTTCCCCAGAAGCGCATACATGATCTGACGCTCGTCACCCTGCGGATACTTGGTCTTCATCACCGCCACCTCAAAGGGCATACCCGTCTCGGCAATGGTCTTCTCAAGTGCCTCGATGGCGTCGGGCTTGTTGTCCTCAACGGCAAGAATGCCCGAGGAAAGTCCCAGCGCGTGGCGCAGAATGTTGGCACCGTACACCACCTCATCGGGACGCTCCAGCATCAGGCGGTGATTGGCTGTAATAAAGGGCTCACACTCGGCACAGTTGATGATCAGCGTGTCCACCTTGCCGATGGCACCCGCAATCTTGGCATACGTGGGGAAGGTGGCACCGCCCATGCCCGAAATACCGGCAAGACGTGTCATCTCCACAATTTCCTCTGCCGTGGTTTCCTCCAGCTTTTTCGGCCAGGGCTTGATATCGGCACAGGGCGTGTACTCACCGTCGTTTTCGATAATGACCGTCTCAATGACTACACCCTGCGCGTTTTTGATGGGATCGATGGCAACCACCTTGCCCGACACGCTGGAATGCACCGGACAACCAAGTCCCGACTCCACAACGCCGACAGTCTGACCGTATGTAACCGTGTCTCCCACTGCCACGACCGGCTTACAGTGTGCACCGATGTGCTGCGACATGGGAATATAGACCTTTGCCGGCGCGGACATCTTTTCGATGCTGCAGCCGCGGGTATTTTTGTACTCCTCAACGTGCGCGCCGCCTTTGAACGTATATTTCAAAGTCTACCTCTTTCCTGAGCCGTCCTTTGGGAGGCCCAAAATTCAATTTTGCGAAAAAACAGGAATTTCGCCTAATAATTCAATTTATTATACCATAATCCTATGTTTTTTTCAAGAAAAAATGGTTGCCGCTTTTTCAAAAAGTCGGCAAAATGTCCATTTTCGTGTTAAAAAAAGCAAAAAGTTGTTTGTTTTTTAACAAAGCGAAGGGGAGGCAAACAAAAAAGTAAAAAAGTGTGAAAAAAACTCTTGACAACAAATAAACTTTGTGATATAATATCGGAGCGTTCAAAAATGGCGGGATAGCTCAGTTGGCTAGAGCA
>JAGAUC010000142.1 GCA_017621015.1 Clostridia bacterium
AATTCCGCCATGCCCGCATAGGCCGCGAAAAACGGCAACATTTATATTATACATATTTCTGCGAAATTGTCAAGTCCTTTTTTTGATTTTTTTGCTCCTTTTTGATTTTTCCTCGTGCCGCGGTCATTCTGCCTCGGAAATCAGATAGGAATTCAGAGTATAGGTGGACGAAAGCTCTGCCGTCTCGTCAAACAATACACGCATGTTATACTGGGTCAGGTAATAGGCGTTTTGTTCAACCGCCCTTTCCGCCGCCTCCCTCGTCATACCGCGCAGGTCCAGCGCGAAGCTGTCCGCGCTCGTCTCGGTGCTCGCCACAAGGCGCGCGAGTTGTGCATCACTCATTGTGCCGGAAAGAGCCACACTCACGTAGGTTTGCGGTGAGAAGTCCCTCACCTGGGCTACAAAAAGCCCTACCTCGCTCACGTAAGCCTCCTCGCTTGGAAGCCCGAGGATGAGGATCTCGCGAAAGCCTGCCTGCGCGAGCTCCGCCAAAAGCGCCAGCTCTCTGCCCTTTTCGTAGGCGCGCTTGGCCGTATCCTTCTCCCCAAACGCCGAGGACACAAAGAGCGCCACGCTATATCGGCTCTTGGCCTCGGCGCAGGATGCCACGGTGCTCGGAGCAAGTCCACCGCCCTCATAACCGAGCGAAAGTGCACTCTTATAATGAAGCCTTCCGTCAAACAAAACAAGACCGACCGCGTTTCCGTCACTTCCCGCAATGGCCTTTTTCAGCTCAGATTCCGTGCGGTCCGATGGGTCAAGCATGCTTCCCTTAAGGGGAAGAAGCGGCGCATATTTTTCGCTCGGCTGCTCCACGCCGCCAAGCTCGGTAAGCTCTCTTGCGGGAAGTCGTGCCAGCCTTGAGCCGGCAGACACCGAGCTGAGGATCAGTCCGAGCACAAGCCCGAGCACAAGCGCCGCAAGGGCGGTTGCCGCGAACGGAAACCAGATCTGCTGCGTTATTTTTGCAGCATAAGCCGGGCCGTTATAATATCGGATCTTTCTGCGTTTACGCATGATAAAACTCCTTTATTTCATCGTGTGAAGCACCAAGCTCTTGCCGTATTCGTTCGGCTCGAACGAAAGCGTGGCAGCGTGCTCCTCAAACATGAGGTTCATCTCGCCCACAATATACATATCGATCAAGGTCTCCAAATGGTTTTGCATATAGGCCTCGTCGATGGCCAGACGCTGAATGACGTAAAAGCCCTCGTCGGTCTCCACCACCTCACCGACCTCACCGATTGCCAGCGAGAAGGCCTCGTCCTCGTACGCGCCGTCCATATATCCTCTGGGGAAATGGTATTCGCAGTTTGACATATCCTGGTTGTATTTGGTGCCAATAAAGCTCTCAAGCGTCTTGCCGCCAAGCACCTCCTCGCGGACGAATTCCGCCTGCTTTCGATTGTCCTCCACATCCTCGCCCGCATCGTTACGGACAAAAATGCTCATCGTGTGCACGAAATCCTCACCCGAAAGCACCGCGTCGTAGGCCTCTTTTTCCAATTCCTCAAACGCCACCTCATCGTAATAGCGGTACTGACAGCTCACAATGGCCGTATACAGGCGATAGACCGCATCGGTCATATGGGTCTCAGCCAGATACGCCTTATATTCCTCAAGACCGCCCAGGCTCAAAACAACGGCATCCACGTCCTCCTGCACCTCGCTTTTGGTCAGTCTGTCCGAGCGCTTGACCCCGGCCTCCTCACACATATCCAAAATGGCGTAGTGCTCGCAAAGCGAAGCCTCCACACGCGCCCAAAGCTCCTGCTCAAAGGAATCGTCATCCAAGGCGTTCTCGCCGTATTCCGCCTTCATTTCCTCGCTGTGCACATAGGCAAGATGCCGGAGCTCCTCGTAGCGCACGTCATAGCCTGCACAGCTGCCGACGATGCGGCTCTCCTCCTTAGTGCTTGCGATCTTATTTCCCGAGGCACAGCCGACTGCACCGCCCCAAAGCAGCGCAAGCGCCATACCGATACACAAAATTTTTCCGAGTATTTTCATTGTTTTATCCTTCCCTACAATTTTCCTCTCTATTATATATCGATTTTGTGACCAGCGTATGAACTTTTTGATGTTTTGCAAAATTTCGCGTTGACTATTTGAAAAATATGTGCTATATTATAGAAAAGAACTCTTGAATTTCAGAAAGGGACGGATCATGCAAAACGAATATACGATATCTCTTGAAAAATTGATACAGGACTTTCATATGTCCCCCATCTATCTGCCAAAGGCCGCCGCCGACATTCCGATCAGTGACTCGGCGGTAATTCGTCCCGGTCTTGCCTTGGCGGGATTTTTCGGAAATTTTGAGCCCTCCCGTATTTGCGTGATCGGAAGAGCCGAGCATCATTATCTGGAGGACTGCGGTCCGACCGAGCGCCAACAAAAGCTGCACAACTTCATCGCGCATTCCCCGGCAGCCGTGATCTTTTCGTCCGACCTCACGGTCTTCCCCGAGGCCATTGAAGAAGCCGAAAAGAACGGAACCCCCATCCTCAGCTGCTCGGAGCGCACAAGCCCCCTTGTGGCGGCTCTGATCGCCTCACTCAACACGCATCTTGCCCCCCGTATTACCCGGCACGGCGTTCTGGTTGAGGTCTACGGCGAGGGTGTGCTGATCATCGGCGACAGCGGTGTCGGAAAAAGTGAGACCGCCATTGAGCTTGTCAAGCGCGGTCACCGTCTGATCGCGGATGATGCCGTTGAGATCCGCCGTGTATCCAAGGTCACGCTGGTCGGCTCGGCACCCGAGATCATTCGCCACTACGTGGAGCTTCGCGGCATCGGTATTGTCGACGTCAAGCGTCTGTTTGGTGTGGGTGCCGTCAAGGATACCGAGAAGATCGACCTTGTGATCAATCTTGAGCAATGGGTTCAGGGCAAAATGTACGACCGCTTTGGTCTGGACGACGAGAAGATCGAGATCCTCGGCCTTGAGATCCCTATGATCACCATTCCCGTAAAGCCCGGCCGAAACCTCGCCATCATTCTGGAGATCGCCGCCATGAACAGCCGCCAGAAGCGCATGGGCTACAACACCGCAGAGGAGTTCAACAAAAAGCTGATGGCCCATATGGCGGGCAACGCGTCCGACGCACAAAAATAAATTTTCCTCGGCAGAAAATATTTTTTCAAAAAGCCTTGACAATACGGAAGAATTGTGATATAATACCTGCTGTTATCCAAAGACAGCAGGTTTTCCGTAAAAGCAATGCTTTCCTGCCGAGGAGCGACTCAGAATTTCATTTCGGTCTTTCTTCGCGCAGTTTTGCTTTGCGGAAGAAAGATTTTTTTATTTTCACAATGGGAGGTGAAAAGAAATGCCAAGTAAGAAGATTCTGGAGCAGAAGCAGACACTTGTAAGCAACCTTGCCGAAGAGCTTAAGAACTCCGTGAGCGGCGTGCTGGTCAACTATCAGGGTATTACCGTTGAGGACGATACCAAGATGCGTAAGGCACTTCGTGAGGCAGGCGTTAAGTACAAGGTCGTTAAGAATTCCCTTACGGGAAGAGCTTGTGACGAGGTTGGATTCTCCGACATGAAGCAGTACCTCACCGGTATGACTGCCATCGCCATCAGCGAAAACGATGCCGTTGCTCCCGCCAAGATCCTTAAGGAATATGCTGAGAAGATCGAATCCTTCTCCATCCTTGCAGGATACGTTGACGGTGCCGTGATCGACACCAAGACCGTAGAGGCTCTTGCCGATATTCCCTCGAGAGAGGTTCTCATCGCCAAGTTCCTCGGAAGCATCAAGTCCCCTGTTTACGGATTTGCATACGCCATCAAGGCCGTTGCAGACAAGAAGGCAGAGGGTGGTGCTGATGAAGCTCCCGCCGCAGAGGCAGCCGCTGAGGCTCCCGCAGCAGAAGCACCCGCCGCAGAGGCAGCAGCTGAGTAATTTCAGCTTTTCAAATCGGAACGGCACCGTTTTGCCGAACACATTTATCATTTTAGGAGGATTAGAAAAATGGCTAATATTGCAGCTATTGTTGAAGAAATCAAAGGTTTGACTATTCTTGAACTCAACGAGCTTGTTAAGGCAGTTGAGGAGGAATTCGGTGTATCTGCCGCAGCTCCCGTAGGTGTTGTTGCCGCAGCAGGCGCAGCAGCTCCCGCAGCAGAGGAGAAGACCGAGTTCGACGTAATTCTTAAGGGCGCAGGCGCTAACAAGCTTGCCGTTATCAAGGTTGTTCGT
>JAGAUC010000143.1 GCA_017621015.1 Clostridia bacterium
CACGTCTTCCGTCTCCGTCTTGGTGAGAGGAAGCTTGATCTTGACCATCTTGGTCTTTTTCTCTGCGGTCTTTGCCGCATTGGTAGTGTCTGCCATAATTGCCTCCTTTGGTATTGGGGAGGGGTCACCTCCCCTTAAGTACAGATGTTTCAGTTTGCCTCAACCTCGTCCGAGAAGGAGGACTCGTGCTCCACGCGGATAAGGTAGGCAGGAACGAGGATCTCTGCGGTCTTGGATGCTTTCCAACCGACCGAGGATCTCTGATCGAGCGGGTCAGCCGAGCCGGCCGAGCCAAGCGGCTTAATGATGGTGCGAAGACCGCCGCCCGTGATCTCGGTGGTGCCGTACGCGCCATCTGCGATGAAGAGCGTACCGAATACGCCGCCCTCGTAGATCTTCGCCTCGGACGTCTCCACGAATCTCACGCCGCCGATCTTACCGATCTCGCCCTCGTAGATGTTGTCGGTGTCCTTGTATTGATGCGGATACTTCCACTCAGGATCGGACATCAGGTCATACGCGGCAAAGGGGTGAATGATCGCCGCGTAGGAACCGTCGATCTTGGGCGCGTTGTTCTTCTTAAGGATCGCCGCCACACGTCTGACAACGTCAACGGTGAGCTTACAGGTCGCATCCAGCGTCGCACGGGACTCAATGACCGTGCCGTCCGCCTTGGGGGCGTAGTACACGTTGGTTCCACTGTGAAGAATGTTACGCGTGATGGTGTCAAGGGTAAGACCCGCCTGACGGCCGCAGACCTTGGTTGCCTCCACGATGATGGGGTCGAGCGCGGTCAGATCGAGCACGTCCGACATCACGACGTAGTCGCCGTACTGCGAGACCTCTGCCTCGATAGCGGTTGCCGAAAGCTTCTTACCGTTGGGGGTCACACCCTCGGTCAGAGGCTGAGTCGCCTTGGGAAGCGCGGCAAACTTACGGAAATTGATCTTCTTACCGCCATTCTTGGGAATGGGGCGCTTCTGCGCGAACTGATCGTGGACAAGCTGAGGGCCTGCCTCGTCGATCAGCGTCATATCGTAGTGTGTCTGATTTTCCACCGAAAGACCCGCGTCGGTGGTCACGTTGGTGTTAGGCTCAGCAAAAAGCTGAAGGTTGATCTTGAAAATATCAAGCATTGTTTTTCTCTCCTTTTCTGATTGTGAATGTTTTTTCAAAGGAGAGCGAGTCATATTCATCAACCGAATGTGATCCTCTCTCCCCCAAGGACTCTGCGGTTAACCTCCGCACGGTCCTCCTTTGTGAGCTGTGACACATCGCTCTTGACTTGTGCTGCCCCCTGCGAAGCATTGCCGTTTTCGATCGGACGCGCTCCGTTCGCACGAATATCGTCGACCACCTTTTCCTCTGCTCGCTGTGCGGCATACTGCATCGCGGCAGGGATGATCTCGTCCTTGTGAATGACCTCGTACGCGGTCTGAACGTCGATATTGTTGCGGATCAGATCGGCAAACTTGGGATTCTGCAGCTCCGTGCGAAGATCCAGCGAGGGATAGACGGTCTTGGCCGTCGCCTCCTGCTCCATCCACGCCTTATAGAGCTTGTCGGCGTTATCGCGCCGTTCCCGGTCTGCCGCCTGCTTTCTGAGTGCGGAGTTTTCGCGCTCGATCTTGCGGACTCGCTTGAGCTCCTCGACCGATATGCCCTTCTCAAGTGCCTCCTCCTCGTAGTAGGAATCGTCCTCCTCGATGGCTTTGGCAAGAGCCTTGGCATCGGCGGGATCCACACCGTACTTTTTACCGAGCATCTCAAGCACGGGAGCGAGCGCCTCGTGCCGCGCCTCTTGCTCCTTTGAGCTCTTGAGCCTCTCGCGTACAGTGTTCTGCATCCTCTCGTCATAGAGGTCCTTATATTCCCCCTTGATGAGTGCCTCGAATTTGGCCTTTCGGTCCTCAGCAGGTGCCTCTTTCTCCACCTCGGCGGCAGGCGGTGTCTCCTCTGTGGGCTGAACGCCATACTTGACGCTTGCCAGGGGATTGGTTTTAACGCCCTTTGTCTGCGACGCGGCGGCCGTCGCGCTTACGCCCGTTTTTCCCTCGGCTCCTGTGTCACCGCCTCCGTCTGTGCCTGCAGATGCGCCTGGTGCGCCTCCCTCGGCAAAAAGCTGAAGGTCGAGAAGTGTCGGGACTTGAATGATGTTTTCCATAAAGGATTCCTTTCTGCCCGTTACGCGAGCAACTCGTTTTGATTTATGTATAGGCCAAAAGCCTTACATACTGCGGATAATTCTGCCCAAGGAGCATAAAGCCCCTGGTCGCGAAGAAAAAGGCGCGCTGTATCGAAGAAAATGCGTCCTTGGTTGCCTCGCAGGAGATGACGGTATCGCCACTCTCAAGCCGTACCAATGCCGGTGCCTCAAGCTCTCCGCGAATGTCTGCCTCCAGGACAAGCGCCGCCACGGTGTACGCGAGAATGCTCGCGGAGGCACACACAATGTCCTGTCCCTCCTCCGCAAATCCCGCGTGCCCTTCAAGCCTTAGAGAGAGGCTTCTGCCGCTCTCCGTCACGGTCACGGTGATCATGTCGGCGAGGTGGACTCTGCCACCCGCTCGCGCACGTTTTTCGTCACGTGCGATTCCTTTGCGCCCTCCTTGCCGCCCAGCGCCTCCACATCTTCAAGCGAAGCACCGGGAGCACCGCCCTGCACCGTAGGCTGACCGCCCATCTGCGCGGCAAACTTCTCAGCGTATCGCGTGCCGTTCTGCTTGTCAAGGAGTGCGGCCAGCGCCACCACCTGCCGCTGTGTCGCCAAAAGCTGATGATACATTGTGCCGTTCTGCTGGATCTTCTGCATGATGAAGTGCTTGCGGTCGAAGTCCATCATATCAAGACAGGCAAGCGCCTGATCTGCGAGCTGAGGGTTGAAGAAGCCTGACTTATAAAACTGAAGCGCAAGCTCGTTCTGTGCCATCTTGGAATAGGGGCTCTGCTTTTGCGCCGTGACCTCCACGTCGAAAAGCGGAAGTCGGTATCCGAGATCGCGCCCGAACTCCTCCCCCTGCGGCTGCGGACGAATGTTCGCATTGGAGTAGGCGATATACCGCCGTGTGCCGTCCTCGCCGAGAATGCGGAACTTACGCGGCAGCGTGTAGAACTGTCGGATCAGCTCGATGATCATCTCACAGATCCTCTTATACGCGCGGTAGGAGCCCTTGTTGTTGTCTCTTGACAGCTTGCTTCCCGCCTCCATCATAGCCGCGAGACCGCTTGCCGCCGTAACGCCGCCCGTGGTTCCGCCCGTGGAGACGTCACGGTTGCCCGAGGTCTCCTTAAGCTCGTCGATCTTGTTGTTGATGACCTGCACGTATATTTCACTCAGTGGCTTGCCCTGAATGGGAAGGATATCGTCCTGACCGAGGTTTCCGTCCGTATGCACGAAGTCCTTCGTCATATCGGCGTATTCCTCCTCCTTCACGCCGCCGTCCGTGCGTACAAAGTACCGGGGCTTTGTGTTGGAGAGCATATTCTTCATAATTGCCTGGTTGCCGCGATCGATGTAGCCCTGCGCATCCTTGGAGATGTCCACAAAGCCAAAGCCGGCTATCGTGCCCTCGATCTTATAAAGCGGATCGATGATAAAGGGATAGAGCCCGTGATCATAGAGACCGCGCGTAGCAAAGGCAGGATCGTTCTCGGTGGAAAAAAGCACCACGTCGCCGACGAATTTGCAGTAATGAAGCACGGTCTTACCGTTCGCACTGCGCTTATAATACCAGTCCACCACGGCGCTCTTTTCCTCGGTGCTTACCGTGTCATCCTGAACGTACCTCGAAACGTCCACCGAGGAGCCGCCAAGCTGGTTTGCAAGCTGAGGATAGGCAGCGATCAGAAGGTCGTTGTCCATCAGCTCCACGTGGAATACGTTGCGGCTTCGCTGGATGTCCATAATGCCTGGCTCCCAAAACAGATTGATCAGATCGATCTTCTGAATTGAGATGTCGCCAAGACCGCTCAGCTTGGTTTTATCCCAAAATACGCCGTACGCCCCGCAGCCCGTCTTGAGCTTGTAGTTCTGCTCGTCGGAGTAGACCTCCTCAAAATCGTTCTGATCGAGGATCACGGGCGAGATCGAGGTCAGCATCTCCGCCTCCCCCTTGTCCCCCTCTTCACGCGGCAACACGTTGGGCGAGGGGTAGTTGTCCATGGCATCCGCGTGCTTGTTGGCGATGGAGTTAAACAGCCACGCCGAGGAGGGCTCCACCTCGTCCTTCTGCTGATTAGATTTGCGCATGCACTCCCAATGCCTGAGCTTGTACCATTGCTCGTTGTCAATGATCTTCTGCTCAAGGTTGGCCTTGCCCTCCTTGTACTTGTTGAGGGTGGCGACCGCCTTCAGCACCTCACCTCGACCAATGGCGGCCTTCTGCGCGTGAGGTGCGAGGACACCGTCCCCATCAATCGCCCTCTGCCCAAGAGCCTGAAAGCGTCTCTGCGCTGCAGGGGCCTCGGCATTCGGCTTATTCCTTCCGAAAAGTCTCATGTTTCATCCTCCGATATGATTTCTAAGCCCACCCTCGCGGTCGGCCTTGTGAGATCCTCCCGCTTGACGTCAAGGAAGATGCTCAGCGGATTCTTGCTGTATTCGTCCGGCTTTGCGGCGGCACGCGGCTTGATCGGGCGCGACATCAGGAAATACCGCGACTCGTCGGCCACGTGATCCTCCCCCTCCGTGTCCAGGTCCTCGACCTTGTGCTCGTCGAATATGAGCGTTGGCACGGTACGTATAAACGCCTTGCAGTTCTTAAACACGTACATCATCGGAAAGCCGTTTTCGTCAAAGGCCAGCCGATAATGCATCTGTAGCCAGCCGGGAATGCGCTGATGGTCACCGGGTGAGAAATGCACGCGGCACTTCTTTGCCGTCTCCGCGATGGACTCACCGCCGTCCGCGGAAAAGATGGCAGGGTCGGCAACACCTTGAATGTTTTTACCTCGCAGCCACGGATGCTCGGTCTCGATCCTACGGATCTCGCGGAACACCTGATCCGCATTCCACCTGACACCGTCGTTCGGCGTGCTTGTGCAGCCGTAAAGCTCAAGGATGCGATATACCACCCCGTCATAGTCAACCGCCCACCAGCCGCACGAGAAGGGCTTTCGGTAGCCCCAGTCAAACGAGCGGTAGATTCGCCAGCCGCTCGGGATCTCAAACGGATCGATGACGTGTGTCCAGCGCCTGTCGGCGTAATGCTCGGGCTTGTCTCGCCACTCGGAGAAATACTGCCCCGAATAACTGTCCCAATCTCCGTATAAAAGCGCCTTGCGCTCCGCCTCGGGCATCGTGGCAAGCCGCGCCAGGTAATCGGGATCGTTGTCCAGCAGGATCTTGTTGTCAAACACCGAGGACGGAACGAAGATCCGCGAGGACCACCTGGTCTCCACCCCTCCGCCCGGATACTGGACCACGGCCTTTTCCCATACGGTCGTCATAGGCGCGGCCGCCGTGATAAAGCGATCCTTCACCCACGCGTGCCCGATGCCGCCCGGGTTGGCGGTGGAGCGTATATAGCAACGTGTGCCGGGGCCGTTCGGTCGGTTTCTCGATTTGAGATAAACGTACTCCTCGTACGTGAAGTGAGTCAGCTCGTCAAAGGCTATGAAGTCAAAGGCCTTGCCCTGATAGTTCAGCTTGTCCTTGGCGTGCTGCATCGAGCCGAAAACGATCTTCGCACCCCCGGGAAAGGTCCACGTGTGCTTGGAATCGTTGTAGGTCGCCCCGGGAAAGGCCGCCGAATAATACCTCTGTGACTTTTCGATCAGCTCAGTGAGCTGAGGGTAGGTCTTACGGAGGATGAGCCCCTTGTAGTAAGGAATGCCCACCTGCCGCGTGGCCTCAATGACCAGGGCGTCCGACTTGCCGCCACCGGCCGCACCGCCGTATAGCGCCTCGTCCTCGGGACGGGACATAAATTCGAGTTGCCGCGGCTGCGGTTGCCAAACAACGTTATCCATCGCCATCCTCCTCGGGCGGCTTGGGCTTGTCCGCTACCATAGGCAAAAGCACTATGCCGCTCGGCCGCTCATCCCCGGCACCGTCCCCTGCCACGTCACGCTCCAGCTTACGAATCCTCGCCTCCTGCTCACGCATATCCGCCTCGCTCTTTTGCCCCTTGATCTCTCTGAGGTCCTTGAGTGCCGAGGTCAGATGCCGGATCTCCTGCGCCGTTTTCGCGCGTTCCACCACCGAGGATATCTTTGCGAGTAGCTTGTCCGCAACACCGATGATGTCAACCGTACTCTTAGCGTCTCGGTCGCTGATCGACTCGACCAATTTTGCCTCGGCCTTGGCTTCGGCTTGACTTCTAAGATCCGCCCACCCTTCTCGCGTGGCTCTCGCCTGCAGCTTGGTCCGCGAGACCCCGTATTTGTCGGCAAGCTTCCTGTAGCTGATGCCGCCGGCGATGTATTCTGCCTTTGCTTGCTTCCAATCCACAAGAAGCCTCCTTTCGTGTAAAATAAACGCCTGAATATATCATACCTTAAAGGCCGACCAAACCAAAACACACCCCCCTGCACAAAAAAAGCAAAAATAAAAAGAGGGCGCCTTTGCACCCTCTAAGAGCCTGTTTGTTGCTCCTCCTCCCACTTTTTAAGTAGCATCTGATAAAGCAAGCACTCCTTGTGCCGCTCCATGCTGTCGCAGAAGCATCGCTCGTAGTCAAGCATAGCCGACTTGCACTCAAATACCACGTTGACCGTGCAAGCCTCTGTGACGCCCTCACAGCAGATCCGGTTGATGTCGTTTCGTCGGTAGAAGGGACACACCACGTATTTGGAGACGTACCGCGACATAGCGAATCCCTCCTCAACCCTCGCCGATTGAACGGGTCTCACTTCCGCTCGGCGACCATTTGGCAATCACTCTCTCCGTGAGTGACTCCATCTCAGCCACAATACCGACCGTGAGCGCATATAACTCGTATTCGTCGCGGCAACGGCTCACGGCCTTCTCCAAGGCCGCCTCCATCTCCGCAAGCACGGTGTCAACGATCTCCTTCATTTGTACCTCCTTTCTCCTCACCGTCACCGATCAGGCTCAGAACGTCGCCCACAAGCCTTGCAAAGCACCCGTCCTCCTCACTGTCAACCCCGTAGTAAGGACAGGAAACGCAAGCCTTGTAGTAATTCTGTTGGCACTGCCTAAGCGCCTGTACGATCTCTTCCTTTTTGAAGCTCCGCTCTGTCATTTCGATTCCTCCTTAAGAACCCCGTCCAGCATCTCGACCGCCACCGCCAAGGCATCTTGTACCCTTGCGTTTGCGCCCCAAGAAGCCCCCTCGATGATCCCGATCGCTCTCTGTATCATTTCTCTGTTTTCCGGTTTCATAGTTACTCCTCTCTGATGTCGAACACTCTGTCAAGCGACACCTTTTGAATTTTTCCGTCCGCACAAACGAAGGCGTAATCGTCAATCATGCCCGGCACGATCTCAAGAAGCTCATACCGCTTTTTCTTGCGTTCACACTCGGCACAATTCGGATTTCCGTCAAAGTGCTCCGCTGCCTCCTCGCACGCGTGACACTCCCCCCACGACGGATTTACACAACAAGTTTTCATTCCTTTCCCTCCATCATTTCTTTTACAAGATTGTCGATTGAATTCTTAACGAACACAGGATAAATGCCTCCTGCGATTAGCCGTTCTTTCAGCTTCTCCGCAAACTCTTTGACTGCTTCCTTTTTCGAATTCGCCGCCTCGTCCATCCAATAGGCAATCTCTGCCTTTTGGTGGTTGATAAGGTCAAGGGCATCTTTGGCGGTCTGCTTTGAAATAGTACACGCCCAATGCTCACCGATTGGAGCATCGCCAATCTTTATTGCGGTTTCCAACGCCTTGATAACTTCCTCGTCTGTGAATTTATGTTCGGTCATTTCCCCCTCCAAAATAAAGCCACCAACGGATTACGTCCCCGTTGATTTTCTTTTCCTTCAGTTCCTTGATTTTTTCGTTGTTCTCCAAATAGACCTCGATTTGTTTTTTTACAAGAGCATCGGCTTTGAGGTCGGGATACAGAGCGACAAGCGTAACCGAGCTTTCTGTTTTCGCGTTTGCAAAAATGCCGGTCTCATATTCTTGATATTGCTTCACAACCGCCGAGATCTGCTCCTCGATCACTGCGTTTTCCTGCTCATACATTTCAATCTGTGGGTCTATAACCTTCAGCTTGGAAACACCAACAGAAAGAATCAGCGCCACAACAAGACAAAGAATAAAGACGAAAACGAATACGCCACTGATCGCCATTCCCACGTCCCCCAAAACGTCAAGTCTTTCAGATAA
>JAGAUC010000144.1 GCA_017621015.1 Clostridia bacterium
GCCGATGATGGCGATGAGTGTGATCTCCAGGATGCTGGGCTTGTCCATAATGCCCTCGGATGCCCAGATAAAGAGGGCGGGAAGGGTGAAGATCGCACCTGCTGCCAGGGATTCACCCGACGAGCCGATGGTCTGCACCATATTGACCTCAAGCGCGGAGTTCTTGCGAAGGATCATTTTGATGATACCCATAGCAATGACCGCCGAGGGGATGGAGGCCGAAACGGTCATACCGACCTTAAGGCCAAGATATGCATTGGCCGCACCGAAGATGACCGCCAGAAGCACACCAACAATGATCGACGTCAGCGTAAGCTCGGGCGTAACCCTATCTGCGGGAATATAGGGCTTGAAGTTGTTTTGATTGTCCATAATTACCTACCTGATTCCTTGTTTTTAAAATTCATTACATTATATCATATATCCGCCCAAAAAGCAACCTTTTTGACAAAGAAAATTCGGGTGGGAAGATTTTCTTCCCACCCGAATGTCATTACAAAAGAAGTGTGAGTGGCGGTATGGTCATAAAGCAGAGAAGTGTGCTCAGAAGCACACAGTTTGCCGAAAGCTCCGCATCGCAGTTGTGCATTTCCGCTATGTTAAAGACGACCGAGGCGCAGGGCGTGGCCGACAGAATCAGCATGCTGGCCTTGAGCGCGTAGGGAAGGGGCAGAAATTTCACGGCAAAAAAGGCAAACAGCGGAAACAGTATCAGCTTGCCAAGGCAGATGATATATACCGCGGGGCGCGCAAAAAGCTTGGGCAGAGAAACGACGGAAAGGCGAATGCCCAGGATGATCATACAGAGCGGCGTGCTCATATGTCCGAGGGCGTTTACGCCGCTTATCAAAAGCGGCGGCAGTACATCTGCCGCGCCGAGCAGATAGAGCGGAAAGCCGATGGCAAAGCCAAACATCGTTGGGTTAAGGATCGCGGGCTTTAAAGACATATATTCCTTCTTTCCCGTTACGCAGAATACGCCGACGGTAAATAGCAGAATGTTCATGGTGACGCTGTAGACCGCCGAATAGGATGCGACCTCGGGGTTGTTTGGCAAAAGCGCGCTCACGATGGGAAGCCCGAAGAAGCCGACGTTGCCCAGCACCATTCCCACCGTCATCAGGCGGAATTTGGGAATGTGGCTTTTTTTGCGGATCACCAGATACACAAGGATCATAAAGGCGGCCTGCACAAGCAGGGTGAGAGCAAAGAACAGCCCCATGTTTTTCAGTCCCTCGGCGCTGTGCTTGATGGAAAGCAGCGAGGAGATGACAAGGCAGGGCATGCAGACATAGACCAAAACCGAGGACAGCGTCGGAAGGTGCGCGGTCGTTGTTTTCTTCATTTTTCCGATCACAAAGCCGGGCAAAATATAAAACAGCGTCATAAGGACGTTGGCAAGCGAGATCTGAAAGCTCATAATGAATTCCTTTCCCAAAAAGTGCCGATAAAGAAAAACTGCCGACACACGTCGGACAGCTTTTTCTTATATCTGTTGTTTACGAAACAACGATATACATTACGATAACCGAGATGACAAAAAGAATCGAAACAACGGTGGTAAGATTGGCCAGGATCTTTTCGCTTCTGGTTGCCTTACCCTTGCTGAAGAACGTATCTGCGCCGCCGCCGATCGCGCCCGAAAGCTTCTTATCTTTACCGCTCTGCATCATTACCGCAACAATGAGGAAGAGCGCCATTGCAAGAAGCACGCCTCCGAAAATATACTCGATCGCTGTCATAATTGAATCCTCCTATGCGATTTCCAAAGTGTCTGAGACACATTTTTTCATATGCCTAAATATTCTATCACATTTTTTTTGAAAAATCAAGGGGTTTTTCGAAAAAAATATAGAAATGGGAGGATTTTGGCAAAAAACGCGTTCGCTTCTTGCACTTTTTGACTTTGTGTGTTAAAATAGAGGCGAGGTGAAACTATGCGTGTTGTATTGTTTGCTTTGAACGGCTCCTATGCCCACACCTGTCTGGCACTCCGTTGCTTGCGCCGTCCGCTGGAGGCGGACGGCTTTGAGGTCGTCCTGCTTGAGAGAAATCTCAGAGACCGTCGCGACGAGATTCTGCAGGCGCTTTACGCGGCAAGGGGCGACGTTTACAGCTTTTCGTGTTATATTTGGAACATTGAGCAGACGCTCTCGCTGGCCGAGGATCTGGCGGCGCTGTTGCCTTCGGCTAAGATCCTTTTCGGCGGTCCCGAGGTGTCATTTGATACCGAGCGCTTTCTATCCTGCGCCTTCGTCGATTGCTTTGTATGCGGCGAGGGTGAGGAGGCGGTACTCGGGCTTTGTGGGACGCTTCGGGAGGGCGGGGAAATTCCCCGTCTTGTTCACGGGAGGAGCCCCGACGTTATGGGAGATGAAGGCATTTTGTACCGTGACGGCGACTATAAGGACGGCGAGATGCTGTACTATGAGTCCTCGCGCGGCTGTCCTTATCGCTGTGCGTACTGCTTGTCCTCGGTGAGCGGTTCGCTTCGGGCCAAGAGCGTGGACACGGTCCTTGCGGACATGGCGGCGTTTGAGGCGCTGTCCGCGGACATTAAGGTCATCAAATTCGTGGACCGCACCTTCAACTTTGATGTTGACCGCGCCAATGCCATCTGGCGTGCGCTTTTGGACGAAAAATATACCAAGCACTACCATTTTGAGATCTGTGCCACGCTTTTGAATGAGGAGAGCTTTGCCATTCTGGAGAAATTCCCGAGCGGGAAGCTCCAGCTGGAGATCGGGCTTCAAAGCACCTGTTCCGAGACGCTGGATGCGGTGGCACGCCACCTTTCCCCCGAGCGTGTGATCGAGGCCACAAAGCGGATTCACGATGTGGGCAATGTTCACGTGCATCTGGATCTGATCGCAGGGCTTCCCTACGAGGGCTATGTGCGCTTCGCGCAGTCCTTTAATGAGGCATACTTCTGTTCGGACATGCTACAGCTTGGCTTTTTGAAGCTCCTGCACGGAACGGCGCTGAGGCGTGATGCTGAAAAGTACGGATACATTTCCATGGCCAAGGCTCCGTATACGGTTCTTGAGACCAAGTGGCTTTCTCGCGACGAGCTTTACCGTCTTTCAAGGATCGCCGATCTCTTGGATCGCTTTTATTCTACGGGGAAATTTGCGCGCTCGTTAGACTTCGCGGTGCGGCGCGCGCCGTCGCCCTTTGCCTTTTACGAGGGGCTTCTTGGGCATCTTTCCGCCACCGATGGCCGAGACATCCGCAAGCTTTCGCAGACCGATGCCTTCCGTGTATTTTACAGCTACGCCTCCACCTTTCTTGAGGCAGACGAGCTCTCTTGCTTTGAGGAAAAATTGCACGAGGATTATGCCGCGCACGAGGCGCGCCGAATGCCGCGCTCGGTCATTTGCGGTAAACAACACTCATAAATTGAAGTTTGTCGGTCTGTTTTGTTTACAAGGGGAACGTGCCTCCGGCGGGGCGCTTTTGAAAAAGCGCCGCAAAACTTTTTGCAGAATGGGTCTGCACAAACAC
>JAGAUC010000145.1 GCA_017621015.1 Clostridia bacterium
ATCTCGTGGAGCGCGTCGCAAAAGCCGAACGAGCTCTCCAGCGTAAAGGGGCGGTAATGGAAGGTGGTGTAACCGTAGCCCTTATAGTCGCCGTTTAAGTGGAAGCCGTTTTCGGCCACAAAGGCGCGCGCAAACTGGCACAGCTTTTCGTAAGCGCTGTTGCCGCGCTCGGCCATGGCGTAAAGCGCCGCGCACATGCCGTACGAGAAGCCGACCCACTTGCCCATGCCGAGAAGCTCCAGATGCCACAGCGTTTCGTTGTAGATCTTTTTGTTTTCCTCGGTGTCATAGTTGATAAGGTGCAAGGGATACAGGCACATGGTGTGCGAGAAGTGGCGGTGCGCCGCCGGCAAAAGCTGCTTTTTGTCCAGCTTCAGCGTGTGCCCGTCAAGCGCGAAGCCGTCCAGACGCGCAAGAATTTCCTCATATTGCGTAGCGTCAAGTCCCAGCTCATCGGCGTAGCGCTTCAGCGTGCGGTAGAGATAAACGATCAGCGCCTGATCGAAATTGGACTGGTCGAGATAGGCGCGGCGATCGTCGTTGAAGATCTCGGGCGAGGAGGTCAGCGGCAGGTAAAGCTTGCCGTCGCCGCGCTCCTCAAGCAGACCCTCGATGGCCCGTCCGACCTCGCGGAAGAAGGGGTACGCGCGGTTTTTGAGGTAGCTTTTGTCACCCGTATAAAGGTAATATTCATCAAAGCTCTGCGCCACCCAGATGGTCATGGTGGGCGAGAGGCCGTATTGAATCCAGGAGCCGCCCATCGGCTCCCCCTCCACCGTGGCGGTGGCGGGAATAATATAGCCCTTCACGCCAAAGAAGTCCTTGGCGTATTTCTTATATTTCTCACGCGTGTTCCAAATGTAATCCACAAACACGCGACCCTCGTCCATGTGGTTGGCCTTGAGATAGGACTGGTAGGACACCTGCGTATTGGTATCGTGATGGTAGTCCCCCTTCCAGGGCGGAATGTTGTCGTCGTCGGCTGTCCAGACGCCCTGAAGCGGCATTGGGTAGCCGCCCTTTCGCGAGGTCGAGGCAAAAAGGTACCAGGAACGGTAGTAGACTCTCTCGATCAGCGGATCGCCGAGATTTACCTCGGACCTTTGCCAATAACGCTTCCACCACGCCTTATGCGCCTTTTTCAGAACCTCGTAGCCTGTATCCGCCATGCGCAGAAGGTGCGCCTTGGCATCCGCCATAAAATTCTCGCTGTCATCCGAGCCGGCCACCGTGAAGTAGATAAGCTCGCCGTCCGCCGTTTTTTGGCGCAAAATGACCGTGCCGTACTTATAGTCGGTATGTGTTTTTTGCTCATAGAACACAAACGCGCCCTCGCGCACAATCTCCGCGTGCGGATAGGCCATGCAGTTGCCGCTCTCGCGCTCGCCCGAGACCGCGGAAACGGCGCCCCACTCGCCGTTCTCGTCGCCCGAGATGTAGCCGGGAATGTGAAGGTCAAGCGAAAAGTCGCCCTTCACCTTGATCGCGCCGACGTTTTCGGTGGCCGAGACAAAGGCCTCAAGGCTTCCCGTCTTGCCGCCGTCAAGCTCGACGTTTGCGATCGCCGTCTGCAAGCACACCCGCGACGTCGCGACAAATTTGCCGCCGAAATCCAGCTCCATACGGCCGGGCGTAAGCTTAGTGGGATACGGAGTTTTATGGTTCAGCGTGATCTTAAAGATCCTTTGACACTCCTGCCATGCGGGGTCATCGTCCTTTGAAGAGGCCAGCACCAGGCGACGCAGATTTTGATAGTTGTAATCCTTGGCAAACATTCCGGGCTTTGGGCGGTTGTCCCAGATGTCGATGCGGTCAATGGCCACGCGAAGCGGTCCGTCGCCGTAAATGAGCGCGCCCAAACGGCCGTTGCCCAAGGGCAACCCCTCGTCCCAGCTTGTGATGCTCTCGTCATACACAATGTCATATTTCTTCAGATTCATACGCTTCTCCTTGTAAGATCCGTTCTTCAAATTTTGATTTGTCGAAGAGAAATGTGCCTCCGGCGGGGCGCTTTTGAAAAAGCGCCGCAAA
>JAGAUC010000146.1 GCA_017621015.1 Clostridia bacterium
GTTTCCAGAACACAGCGCACAAGGCAAAAGCCGCGATAACGCTCCAGCACCTCATAATGCGTCACCGCGCGGCGCGAGAAGCCCTGTGAGGGCGAAAGCACCGCCATTTTTTTGCGGTCGGATGGATTTCGTCCGATCGACGCGTCCACCGTCCCCTTATCCTCGCGAAGATTGCCCACCGTGATGGCGTAGTACACGCGACTCACCGTGTGATCCTTCAGCTGTGCTGAAAGCGCCAGATGCGCGGCGTCGTTTTTGGCAACCACCAAAAGACCACCCGTATCCTTGTCGATCCGATGCACGATGCCGGGGCGCATCACGCCGCCCACGCCCGAAAGCGAGCCCGAGCAATGATGCAAAAGCGCGCTCACCAGCGTCCCGTCGTAATTCCCCGCGGCCGGATGCACCACCATTCCCTCGGGCTTGTTGACCACAATAATGTCGGAATCCTCATATATAATATCCAGAGGAATATTCTCGGGCCTTGCGTTCATCGGAACAGGCTCGGGGATGTCCACCTCCACAAGCTCACCGCCCGAAAGCTTCAGATTCTTGGCGGCGGCCCTTCCGTTCACCAACGCCTGCCCCGCCTCGATGCGCTTAACGGCCGCCGATCGTGTCATATTCCCTCGCTCGCTGATAAAAACATCCAGACGCTTGCCCGCATCCTCTGCCCCCACCGTCAAGCTCAACCGCTCAGCCATTGTTCTTTTTCGCTTTCTCTTCCCGATACTCACGGAGAATATCCAGAAGCAAATACACAAACAAAATGCCCGCGCCTACGCACACAAAGGCATCGGCCACGTTGAAGATCCAACGCCAAAGATTTGGGAACAGACAAAAATCAAGGAAATCGACCACCGTGCCGTCTCCAAAGGTCTCGCCGTAAAACAGGCGGTCGATCATATTGCCGATGCCGCCTCCTGCGATCATAGCAAGCGGGATCCACATAAGCTTTTGCTTCGGGCGAAATTTGATCAGATAAAAGATCACCGCCGCAATGCCGACCGTGGACAGAACGAGAAAGACCCACCGATGCTCCGCGAGCATACCGAAGGCCGATCCCTCATTGCGAATATAGGTAAAATGAAACACGTTCGGCCAAAACGCCACCGTTTCGTGAAGCTCCATGGTAAGCATCACCAGCCATTTGGTTGCCTGATCCAGCGCCACCACGCCCGCGATCACCAAAAAATACAGCCACATAAAACTCTCCTGCTTGAAAACGGACTGCCGCCTTATTTAGGCCAAAGCAGTCCGTTTTTTTCTTGTTTACGCCTCGATAATGGCGCGGCACTTATCGCAAAGGAAGCCGCCCTCCTCGTCGTGCGTGCCCATAGTCGAATAGCTCCAGCATCTTGCGCACTTCTCGCCGTCCGCGGGCTCCACCTTAACGCCAATGCCCGAAACGGTCTCACTGAATACGCCGTCCGGCGTCTTTCCAAGCACAAGCGATGCGCCCGAAACGATGTAGACCGTGGGAAGCTCTGCGCCAAAGCCCTCAAGAAGCTTATAGGTCGCCTCGTCCTCCGTGTAGACGGTGATCTTGGCATCCAGCGACTTACCGATCTTCTTCTCGGCACGCGCCAGCTCCAGTGCCTTCATCACGTCGTCACGAAGCGCGAACTGCTTGTTCCAGCGCTCGGTGATCTCCGTAAAGCAGAGTGCCTCGTCGAAGGCAGGCATCTGGTTGAGGAACACGCTCTCGCGCACGTCGCTCTTAGCGTGCGGCATAGCCTGCCAGATCTCCTCACTTGTGAAGGCCAGCAGAGGCGCAATCAGGCGCGTCAGCGCGCTCAGCACAAGGTACATCGCACTCTGTGCGCTTCTTCTGGCAAAGCCGTCCTTCTTACCCACGTACACTCTGTCCTTGGTGATGTCGATATACAGCTTGGACAGGTTTGTGGTGCAGAAGTTACAAACATCGTGATAGATGATGTGGAACTCAAAATCGTCATAAGCGCGGCGTGCGGTCTTTGTCAGATCGTTGATACCCGCAAGGATCCACTTATCGATCTCATACATATCCTTGATATCCACAAGATCGGTGTCGGGATCAAAATCGCCAAGGTTAGCCATAATGATACGCGCGGTGTTACGGATCTTACGGTAAGCCTCGGACAGCTGCTTGAAGATGTTGTCCGAAACACGAACGTCCACGCGGTAGTCACTCGATGCCACCCACAGACGGACAAGATCCGCGCCGTACTTGGAGATCATCTCCTCGGGAGCCACCGAGTTGCCCAGCGACTTGTGCATCGCCTTGCCCTCGCCGTCAACCACCCAGCCGTGGGTCAGAACCGTCTTATAGGGAGCACCCTCGCCCTTGGCACCGACAGCGGTCAGAAGCGAAGACTGGAACCAGCCGCGGTACTGGTCGGCTCCCTCAAGATACAGATCAGCCGGCCACTTGAGGCCTTCCTTGTTTTCAGTGGTAGCAAAATGGCTGGAGCCGGAGTCAAACCAGCAGTCCAGAATGTTGGTCTCCTTGGAGAAGTGGGTCTTGCCGCACCTCGGGCATACAAAGCCCCTGGGCAGCAGCTCCGTTGCCTCCAGGTCGAACCAAGCGTTGGAGCCCTTCTCACCGAACATAGCGGCTACGCTTTCGATGGTCTCCTCGTTGCAGATGACCTCACCGCAGTCCTCACAGTAGAAGACCGGAATGGGAAGACCCCAATGACGCTGACGGGAGATACACCAGTCAGCACGGTCGCGAACCATCTGCTTGATGCGCTCGCCGCCCCACTCGGGAAGCCACTGTACGTTGTTACAAGCCTCGATGGCCTGATCCTTGAACGCCTCGACCGAGCAGAACCACTGCGGGGTCGCGCGGAAGATGATGGGCTGCTTGCAGCGCCAGCAGTGCGGATACTCGTGCTCGATCTCCTCGGAGGCAAACAGCGCACCGCTCTCCTTCATATCGGCCAAAATGGCCTCATTGGACTCAGCATAGTACATGCCGGCAAACTTGCCCGCATCCTTTGTCTGATAGCCGCGGTCATCCACGGGAACGATGACATCAATGTTATAGCGGCGGCAGGTCTGGTAGTCGTCCGCACCGAAGCCGGGTGCCGTGTGAACACAGCCCGTACCGCTGTCCATGGTAACGTAGTCGGCATTGACAACGATGGACTCACGGTCGATAAACGGATGCTTAGCCGTCATAAACTCAAATTCCTTACCTGCCATCGAGCAAACGACCTCAAACTTGTCAATGCCGCCCTCCAGCATGGTCTTGTGCGCCAGTGCCTCGGCCACAATGTAGGTCTCGCCGTTCTCGGCCTTGATTGCCACATAGGTCTCGTCGGGGTTGAGCGCAATGGCAAGGTTGCCGGGAAGCGTCCAGGTCGTGGTCGAGATCGGAAGAGCACA
>JAGAUC010000017.1 GCA_017621015.1 Clostridia bacterium
AGCTGGTGCGGTCCTTGCCAAAGCGAGATGCCGGATTTTCACGAAAAATATCTGGAGCTTGGCGATGAGATCCACTTTCTGATGGTCAATATGACCGGCGGTCGCGAAACGCTCAGTAGCGCAAAGGCGTTTGTTTCAGAGAAGGGATATACTTTCCCGGTGTTCTATGATACAGACGCAGACGCAGCAAGGACATACAGCGTATATTCGTTGCCCACCACGTATTTCATTGATGCAGAGGGATATCTTGTAGCGCAGGCAATAGGCGCCATCTCTGCGGATACGCTTCAAAGAGGGGTCGATATGATAAGATAAAAGAAAACCCCAACATCACGGGTCGCAGTACAACATCTCTTTGACGCGGTCAAAAATATAAGCTGTCTTTTTGTACTGTGACCTCAAAAAGGCAAGGTACGCAACCGCGTGCCTTGCCGTTTTGTTTTTTTGTTGGATTTACTACCGGGAGCCCCGCGCGAAGCGGTTGGGGTAACCTTGCGTCAGCAAAGTTATGAGCGAGCCTGCGAGCGGGGCGTTTGGGTCAAGACGATGAGATTTTGGTAAGTCGTT
Organism: Clostridia bacterium; assembly: GCA_017621015.1. Classification (GTDB taxonomy): domain Bacteria; phylum Bacillota; class Clostridia; order Oscillospirales; family CAG-272; genus RGIG8775. Next base: position 568 of record JAGAUC010000017.1, read on the forward strand.
TGCCTTTCCGACGGAGCAAGGGGGCATATATCGGCCCTATTTTTGGTCCGACATCCCGATGAAATAATCGGCGCTGACCTTATAGAACCGACAAAGCGTGATCAGATCGTCAATTTTCAGTTCGGCGCGGCCGTCCTCAATGTGACTGTAGCCCTGTTGGGATTTGTTGATAAGCGAGCCGACCTCCTTTTGGGTCAGATCGCTGTCTTCACGAAGGTTTCTCATTCGAATTCGATAATTCATTTTCAGCTCCTTGTAGTTGTCTGTGTAAAAAGTTTACCACACTCATAAATTGAGTATTGACAAATACTCAAAAACTGAGTATAATAAATTTGTCGATCGTCGACAAATCATTTTTAGGAGGAGTTTTTATGAGATTTTGTCAAACGTGTGGAAAAGAGATTCTGGACGAGGCGGTCATTTGCCCCGGCTGTGGTTGCCGTGTTTCCCGGGAGGTCGAGCGGACAGATGGTGGAAAGGACGGACTGGCGGTCGCAAGTAAGATCTTTTTGATCTTGGGATGCATTGCACAGGGGTGGATGCTTCTTCCGCTTGCCTGGTGTCTGCCTATCACCATTTCTGTCTGCGGAAAAATGAAGCGCGGAGAGCCTGTCGGTACAGGTCTTAAGGTGTGTGCGCTGTTGTTTGTCAGTTTATTGGGCGGTATTTTTCTGTTGTGCCGCTCGGACGAAAAATAAGAACACAGCAAGGAAAAAGCGCCTCGTAAGAGGCGCTTTTTCTGTGGGGCGATCTGCGGCGCGGTGGGTGATTGACATACCGCCGTTTTTTTGCTATAATATGGCGAGGAAGGACGAATTACCGCGTGCAGGTCATTCGCCATTGTATCAAGGAGAGAGAAATGAAGCAAACGGTAAAAATCATCGCGCTTTTTCTGAGTGCTTGGGTGCTTGTTTCGGCGCTTTCGGCGTGTTCCTTTGAAATCCCCGCAATCACGGTGGGAGAGGTGTCGCAGGAGTCCGAGCCTGAGACCGACCCGAAGACCTTTGAGGGGGCGGGCGAGCAAACAACGGTGCCCGAAACACAAGCGCAGCCCGAGGAGACGGCAGACGAGTCGGATGGGTTTGAGATCGTTTATCCGACGGTCACGGTGTCTACGATGGCCCTGCTTCCTATAGAGGATATACAGGATGCGTTTGGGGAAAAGCTGACTGCTGTCAAGCGGATATTTGGCAGAGGCGCGGCAAACGATGCGGAGGAATTCAAGGCCGCGATCTATGAGCTGCTGTCGCTCGAGGCACAGCTGCAGACACAGTGCGACGTTGCCTATATGCTGTATCTTTGCGATATGACGGACGCCGCCTGGGAGGCGTACCTGCAAGCCTATACGGTAAGGGAGAGAGTAAAGGACCGTTTCTGGAGCTTCTATGCTGAGGCAAGGGGGCAGTCTCACGTGCTCGCGGAGGTGTTTCACGAGATCGTTCAGGTGGAATATGAGGGAAGGCTGGTCTCCAAAAACGCTGAGGTCGATGACTTTGCGCGCGAGATGACGGCGCTTGAGGGCGAGTTCAATGCCATCAAGGACAGCGACGCGAGTGACCGGGTGGTTTTTGAGGTCTACCAAAAATATATGACGGCGGCGTATGGCCTTGCGGTGAATTCCAAGGTCGAAAATTACTATGAATACGCTGCCGGGCATACCTTCTACCGAAACGATACCACCGCACAGCGCGAGGCGCTTCGGGAATATACCAAGAAATATCTGATTCCGCTTTGCCGGGCGCTGAAAAGCAAAAGTCAGCTTGCGGACAGTCGGCTTTGGACGTATGAATTCGAGCTTTCCAATCGGTTTTTGGAAAACGCCTACGATTCGTTTAGTAAGAACTTCCTGTTCGACTATTTTGCCTCGCTGCCGAAAAGCTCGGGCGATGCGATGCGGGATGCCTTTGAACGGGACCGTGTTCTTGTCGGTGACCGTGACAGCTCGTATAACAGTGCAATGGTTATGGATGTGGGGAACACACCGATCTGTTATTTCCACAAAAGTGAGCTGACATTGCATACGGTGGCTCACGAGATCGGGCATTATTACGCGCACATAATGGGACAGAAGAATTATTATTCGTACGATCTGCGCGAGACCTATTCGACGGCCAATACCATGCTTTTGTATAGCTACATTTCGAACGATCTGAACAGCAACGCCTTTATCAGCGCGGAGCTGTATATGCTCTATAACTGGATGTATCAGGTGGTTTTGAGCGTGATAAAGGATGAGTTTGATGAGCAGATCTTTTCGTGCGATCCTTCCGCGCTGACGCTTGCCGATTTCGAGCGTATTATGAGCGGGCTGATCGACAAATACGGCGTGGGAGATCTGTCAACCAACATAAGGAGTCAGCTGATGACGTATTGGAGGCGGCTTGGTATCGTGTATCCCATGTCCAATTATTGCTATGCCACGTCGATGATCACGGCGTTTCAGATCTACATCAAAAGCAAGGACGATTATGCGGCCGCGTGCGAGGTGTACCGAAGGGTCGTGGAGCAGCCCCGGGAGAGCGGAGATTTTGTTGCCACGATCGTAAATGCGGGACTCACCACGCCTTACGACGAGGCGACCTATACCGAGCTGCAAAGGCTGATCGAAACGGAGTAGGGGATCGGGTCCCGGAAAAAGGCAGATTTGTGAAAATGCGGTCCTTTTTTGCGATGCATTTTCCCAAATTTTTTTCAAATGCCTTTACAAATCTGACGGCAAGTGATATAATGATACTATAAAAACAATCTCATATAAGATAAGGAGAATCGCTATGAAACTGATCATCCGAGACAACTATGACGTGATGTGTGAGTGGGCGGCCAACCATATTGCCGACGCCATCAACGCACACAAGGAGAACCGCCCCTTCGTTCTGGGACTTCCCACCGGCTCCTCGCCCCTGGGTGTCTACAAGAGACTTATCGAGATGAACAAGGCCGGCAAGGTGACCTTTAAGAACGTCGTTACCTTCAATATGGACGAGTACGTGGGTCTGCCCCGTGAGCACGACCAGAGCTACTGGTACTTTATGCACGACAACTTCTTTAACCACATCGACATTCCCGCCGAGAACGTCAACATTCTCAACGGTATGGCTGAGGACCTTGAGGCCGAGTGCCAGCGCTACGAGGACAAGATCGCCTCGTACGGCGGCATTGATCTGTTTATGGGCGGCAGCGGCGTAGACGGTCACATCGCCTTCAACGAGCCCTTTACCTCGCTTACCTCGCGTACCGGCGTTCGCGCGCTGACTGAGGACACGCTGATCGTCAACTCCCGCTTCTTCGGCGGCGATATGAATAAGGTTCCGAAGACCGCACTTTCGGTCGGTGTGGGCACCGTTTGCGACTCCAAGCAGGTCATGCTTCTCATCAGCGGACATAACAAGGCCCGTGCGCTCCGTCATTGCGTAGAGGGCGGCGTGGACCACGCGTGGACCATCAGCGCTCTGCAGATGCACGCCGACGCCATCATCGCGTGCGACGAGGCCGCTTGCGGCGAGCTCAAGGTGGACACCTACAAGTACTTCAAGGAAATCTACAAGAACGAGAAGTAATCGAAATCAAAAAGAGCGCGGTGTAACCGCGCTCTTTTTTGCGTTGCTTGACATCGGATCTTGAAAATGCTATAATTATCTTAGGGAGAAAGCAGATATCCAAACCCGCTATCACCCTAATATTCTAAGGGGGCTTGAAGATGAAAAGAGAAAATTTGTCTTGCTTTGATCTCAACCGTGAGGATCTGAGCATTGACCGCAAGGAGTTTATTCTTCGACGCGAGAGTGCGGCGGTTGCGGCCGAGAGAGAGGCGCTGAACAAAAAAATGTCCAAGGCGATCTTAAAAAGTGTGGTCGGCGGCGTGGGCGTGATCTCGATTTGTTCGGCCATCCTCTTGATGGCGGGTGTAGCTTGTGGGCTGGTGGTGTTGCTGCGCTATTTGGCAACCAAGGTGTTTTCCTTGGAACAGGGCCTTATGGCGGGATCGCTTTTTGTCCTTTCGGGCATTTTGTGGGTGATCAAAACCGTATTTGCCAAAAAAAGCAGGGAAGATGACTCCCTTCCGTACGAGGATGAGATGGATCGGATGAATGCCATTTCCATGCGCGAGCTGAGAGTGCCGAGTGACGCCAAAAAGGTGCAGCTGCTTGGCAAGTTTTACAAGGAAAGCGCGGACAGCGATCTTTATGACGTCGACGAGGTCGACCTGTTTGAGGAGGAGGGGAAGCTCTGCCTGCATCACGTGGGCTATGTGATCGCCATTCCGCTTGACAGCATTGAGGCACTGGTGAGGGTGAACGCGCCCATTCTTTTCAGCGATTGGATAAAGGACGTGCCGCACGATAGCGAGGAATATGCCGGCTACGGCATCGAAAAAAGAACGGTTGGCGAGTTTGACGAGGAGTATTCGATGGACGGCTATTATTCGCTTCGCTTTTCGCGAGAGGGTGAGGCCTTTGAGCTGGTCATTCCGCTCTACGAGATCGACCCCTTCCTCGACATTCTTCAAATGGACGTGACGCGGGAGGGGTAATATGAAACGCATTCTTTGTTTTGTTTTGGCGCTTTTGATGATGCCCCTGCTTGTGGCCTGTGACACGGGCGAGATGTCGGGCACCCGATCGAGCGTGGAGACAACGACCGAGCCGAGAGAATTTTTGGATGCCGATGACTTTTTTGACAGGTTTTTCGATGACGGCTACCTGGATGACGAGGACTTCTACGAAAAGCACGGCATGACGCCCGATGAGTATTTTGGCGACGAGTACCTTGAGGAAGAGGATTTCTTCGACAAGTTTTTTGATGACGACTATCTTGACGTTGAGGATTACTGTGAAAAATACGACATGACCCCCGAGGAGTATTATTTCTGGGAGTCGGTCGAAAAGGAGTATTATGAAAAGAACAAGGAGAAGTACCCCGAAAGCCTGACCAGTCTTCCCGCGGTCGGGGCCTTTATTGACAGACTTACCGAGGATCAAAAGGTGTTCCGTTCCTTACTGACCGAGGAGGAAAAGGCATTTTACGATATGCTTTTGCCCTACGCTTTTACCTACACCTCCTTCCGATTTGACCTCAGAGAGCCCGAGTACGAATGGGAAGCGATACGCCGCGCGTGCCGCGCGATCCATAGAGATTATCCGGAGGCGTGGCTGTTCTTCTTTTACGGAAGGGAAGTGCTGGAGAAGGGCGAATATCTGGCCGGCGGCGGGCGTCCGAAATATACGGTGCATTTGATAAGAAAATATGGCGAACAATTTGACCCGAATTTTATGACGTCGTATCTCAAACGCATCCACGATGTATGTGACGGAATCCTTGCGCGTATGCCAAAGGATATGTCGCTGGAATCTCAATATCTTTGGCTTGCCGATCGCGTATGCGAGATCGCGGAGTATGATTATGCGTTGAGCGGTGACTACACGGAGGCTGACGGACTGTTCCTTTACGGTAAGGGGGTCTGTCAATCCTATGCCTACGCGTATCAGTGGCTTTGCCAAAAGGCGGGACTTTGGTGTACGACCTGCTCCGGTATGGCGTACGGCGAGGGACATATGTGGAACGTGGTCAAGCTGAGCGACGGAAAAACGTATTATATGGATCTGACGTGGGCAGATGCCTCCAGCTATCCCTATGGCGAATATTTTATGACCTATGAGCAGCTCATAAAGGACCGCATTCCGGATGAGGGCGAGTGGATCGCGGACGGAGATATCTACCGATAAGACGGCTTGACGGCCGGTGCGGGCGATAAAAAAGACAGAGAATGTAAGTTCTCTGTCTTTTTTTGTTGTCTCGGCTCATTTTGGGGGCGCGGCTTTCGTCTGTAGGCGGTGGGACTCATGCCAAAGGCGGATTTGAAGACCTTGGAGAAGTAGTTGTAATCGGGGATCCCGCAGCGCGCGGCGATCTCGTGTATGGGAAGCGCGGTGGCGGTCAGCAGATAGCAGGCATGGGTGAGCCTGCATTTTTTAATATATTCGGCGGGGGCGCTGCCGAAGTATTGGTCGCAGATGCGGTAAAGCTCGTGGCGTGAGAGGTGAAATTCCGAGCAAAGCACGGGTACCGATAGCGTGCCGGTAAGATTTTGGTGTATGTATCGGTCGATCTGCGAGTCGATGGAGTTTTTGTAGTTTTGCAGCAGCGTTCGGAGATGGCCGTACCCTGCGCAGGCGTCCAGAATGTGGCAGGCGGAAACCAACTTTTCGCTCGGAATGCTCGGAAGACGGCGGTAGGCGGCGCGTACGCGCGTGCGCACGTCCTCGGCAAGCGATTTTTCAAAGGCGGCAAAATCCGCCCTTTGCGGTCCTTTGATCTGTCCGATCATAATAAAGCCGACAATACGGTCGTCGCAGAGAATGGGGGAGACGCACTCCCTCAGGCCGGCGTGGCAGGTGTAGACATACTGATTGCGTGTGTTTCGGCAGGTGGCAAAGGCCTGCTTGTCGCATGCGCGGCACCGCTTGTCAATCTCACCGTCCTCTCTGAGGATCTCACAAACGGCGCTCAGACGCGTGGGATAGTAAAGAAGCTCGTTGCCCTGTGAGTCATACAGGCAGGTCTTCATGCGGGTAAGGTTGTAGAAATCGTGCAAAAGCTTTTCAAGAGAGCGCAGATCGAAGTCGGGCATATTCGTATTCCTCCGAACAAAATTACCATACTTTTATATAAATTATACTATAATATACCAAAAGAATCAAGTAAAATAATAAAAAAGGGGGGATAAAATGAACTATTTAAGTGTGGACGTGGGAACGACCGGCTGTAAGTGCCAGCTGTTCTCCGATACTGGTGAGATCCTTGTGTATCGGTTTGACGAGTACGATTTTCTGGAGAAGGACGGTAGCCATTACGTCAACGTCGACTTCATTGCGGCGTATCTGAGGCGGACGCTCTCCGAGATCGGCGCGCAGCACAAGGTAAGCTCGGTGTGCGTATCCTCGCTTGGCGAATCTTTTGTGCTGCTGGATGGCGAGGACCGTGTGCTTTTTTACCCGATGCTGTATACCGATCCGCGCGGCGAGCAGGAGGCACAGGCGATCCGGGCGGTGATCGGAGAGGAGCGCGCGTTTTCGCTGACCGGCGTGATACCGCACAGCATGTATTCGCTCTCTAAGCTTTTGTGGATCAAGAATCATCTTCCCGACGTGTTTGCCAAGGCCAAAAAGGTAATGCTGATGGGAGATTATATCGGCTATCTGATGACGGGCGAGCGGGTGATCGATCACGCGTTGGCGGCTCGGACGGGCGCATTTGACATTGAGAAAAAGCAATTTTCGGTTGAGATGCTGTCGGCGTTCGGTATACCGTGCGAATGGTTTTCGGAGCCAAGGGTGGCGGGAAGCGTTGTCGGTAGGCTGAAGAGGGAGTGGGGGCTTGACGCGATGCTGGTGCTGGGCTCGCACGATCAGGTATGCACCTCACTGGGTGCCGGTGTGCTGGCGGCGGGCGATGCCGTGGACGGAATGGGTACGGTGGAGTGCATCACCACGCTTTTTAAGAGCAAGCCGACAAGCGCCGAAATGGGGCGGCAGGGCTACCCCTGCGTGCCGTATCCGGTTGACGGGCTGTATTGCACGTATATGCTGAACTATTCCTGCGGCTCGATCGTGAATTGGCTTCGTAAGAAGATCCTGCATGGCTACAGCGGCGAGGAGAGCGACTTTTTCACCTATATGGAAAAGCAAATGCGTGACGAACCGACGGGCCTTCTGACCCTGCCCTATTTTGGCGGCGCGAGCACACCCTATCAGGATCTGGACGCGAGGGGTGCCATCCTCGGCCTGACAACGGATACAGGGGACTTTGTTTTGTATCGTTCCGTTATGGAGGGCACGGCGTTTGAAATGCGTCTGAATGCCGAGACGGTGAGCCGGTACGGCATATCGGTGCAAAATGCGGTTGCCACGGGCGGCGGTGCCAATTCGGACACCTGGCTGCAGATCAAGGCGGATATTCAGAATATCCCCATTCGGACGCTGCGCTCATCCGAGGGTGGACTTTGCGGCTGTGCGATGCTTCAGGCGGTGGCCATGGGCGGTGCGCGCGATCTTTGGGAGGCGAGAGACATCTTTGTGCGCTATAACAAGCACCTTGCTCCGCGCGCGGAAAAGCATCTGGCTTATGAGAGGGACTATCGGAAATACAAAAAAATATATCATGCGATAAAGGAGATCTACTGAGATGAAATTTGCACTTTATTTTGGAAACCGCGGCTTTATGCCGGGTGAGCTGATCACGGGCGCACGGGCGGATATGATTCGCGCGGTAACCGAGGCGGGGCACGAATACCTGGTAATGGATGAAGAACTCACCCGCTACGGGGCGATCGAAACGCGCGAGGAGGGCAGGCTGTACCGCGATTGGCTGAAATCGCACGAGGGCGAATATGACGGCGTCATTTTGTGTATGCCCATTTTCATTGACGAAAACGGCGCCATCGCCGCCCTGCAAGACGCAGGTGTGCCGATCTTAATGCAAGCATATCCCGACGAGATCGGCAAAATGGACTTTAAACATCGTCGCGATGC
>JAGAUC010000018.1 GCA_017621015.1 Clostridia bacterium
CAGCCGTTGCCTATGCAGGTAATGAGCAGAAGGCACCTTATTCTCAGGGGGACGTGGATCTGACGGATAAGGCGGCAGTGACGGCTGCTGACCGCAAGCGCTTTGCCTTTGTGAATCAGATCGTGTCCGAGGTAGAAAGCAGAAAGGTGAAGATCAGGGACATTGGTGTGGGCGATAAGATCGACGGCGTGCTGACCAACAAGTGGCTGGGTATTCCGATCTTTGCTGCCGTCATGTTCCTGGTCTTCTTCATCTCGCAGTCGACGCTCGGTGCGTGGATCGCCGACGGTGTTGAGATTGGAGACACCTTCATCCCGGGTCTTGTGCCTCTCCTTGAGATCTTCCAGGGATGGATCGGCGGACTTCTGGAAAACGCACATCCGCTCCTCTCTGCCATTCTGGTGGACGGTGTGATCGGCGGTGTGGTTGCCGTGGTCGGATTCCTTCCTCTGGTTATGGTCATGTACTTCCTCATTGCCCTTCTTGAGGACTGCGGATATATGGCGCGTGTTGCCGTTGTGCTTGACCCCATTTTCAAGAAGGTGGGTCTCTCGGGCAAGTCGGTCATTCCCTTTGTCATCACCATCGGCTGTGCGGTTCCCGGCATTATGGCCAGCCGTACCATCCGCAACGAGCGTGAGCGCAGAGCTACTGCCATGCTGGCACCCTTTATGCCCTGCGGCGCCAAGATTCCTGTCATCGCTCTTTTTGCCGGTGCCTTCTTTGACAACGCCTGGTGGGTAAGTGCCCTGATGTATTTTGCAGGCATCGTGCTGATCTTTGTCGGCGCGCTTCTGATCAATCTCATCACTGGCTACAGAGCAAGAAAGTCCTTCTTTATCATCGAGCTTCCCGAATACAGAAAGCCCTCTCTGTGGGGCGCCTTCAAGTCGATGTGCAGCCGCGGCTGGGCATACATAGTCAAGGCGGCCACCATCATTTTGCTTTGCAACATGGCCGTCCAGCTGATGCAGTCCTTTACCTGGAGCTTTGCCGTTGCCGAGTCGGCGGATCAGTCCATTCTGGCCTCCATCGCCACCCCCTTTGCTTACCTGCTCGTTCCCATTGTCGGCGTGCTTTCCTGGCAGCTGGCGGCGGCCGCCGTTACCGGCTTTATTGCCAAGGAAAACGTGGTCGGCACGCTTGCAGTCTGCTTTGTAGGCCTTGAGAATCTTATCGACATGGATGAGCTGGCCATGCTTGAGGGCGCAGGCGCCGAGGTTGCCGGCATTCTTGCCATCACCAAGATCGCGGCACTCGCCTACCTGATGTTCAACCTTTACTCGCCTCCCTGCTTTGCCGCCATCGGCGCAATGAACGCCGAAATGAAGAGCTCCAAGTGGCTTTGGGGCGGCATTGGCTTCCAGCTGGCCATCGGATACACGGTATCCTATCTGATCTATACCATCGGCACGCTGATCGCTTCTCCCGCTTCGCTCAACGTAGGCGCGGCGGTCGCAGGTCTTGTAGCGGTTGTCGCTATGGTGGGTATAGTTGTCGGCTTGATCGTCAACACCAACAAAAAGCTTGCGGCAGAAAATGCCTTGAAGCAAGCAAGACCCTAAGGAACTAAGTATGGAAAACATCATCATCATTGTTATTCTCGCGGCAATCGTCTGCGGTATCGTTCTTTATCTGCGCCGAGCCAAAAAGCGCGGCGAAAAGTGCATCGGCTGTCCGTATGCCAAGGGATGCGGTGGACACTGCTCCTCACCAAAGAACGAAAACAACCCATAAAGAAAGGGATAGGAACTACGGTTCCTATCCCTTTTGATCATATGGAATACAAGATCATACCCAGTCCCGCCGAGATGAGGATCATCAGAATCGGTGAGGGCTTTTTCTTTTTGATCTTTTTGAAAACAAACGCAACAAGCACAAGGATCGCCAGAAGGATCAGACCGCGAAAATCGGGAGCAAAGGTGCTCTCCAGGGTTGAAAAATCAAACAAAATACTGAAGAACATCAGGATCGACGTGGAAAGGATCAACGCGACTACGCAGGGGCGAACACCGCTGAGAAAGGCCTGAACGCCTTTATATTTGAGAAAGTTTCGAATGACGGCGGCAATCAAAAGAATGATGAGAAAGGACGGAAGCACAACACCAAGCGTGGCGCAAACCGAGCCCAGAATTCCTGCCTGCGTCGAGCCGACAAAGGTCGCCATATTGACGGCAATGGGACCCGGCGTGGACTCCGAGACCGCAATCATATTAAGCAGCGCCTCCTCGCTCATCCACCCAAGCGTCAAGGCCTTTTCACGCACCAGCGAGATCATTGCGTAACCGCCGCCGAAGGTAAACAAACCAATCTCAAAGAAGGTCAAAAACAGCTTCAGATAAATCATTTGGTCTCCTCCTTTCGTGTACTGAGCCTACGAACGAGGTGGACCGCCAGACCGATCACGCCGCAGATCAGAATGTAGAAAACCGTGGAAAATTTCACGGCAAACAATGACAGAAGGATCATGCAAACGGAAACCGCCGAAACGATGGTCATCGAAAGCACGTTTTTAGGGATCTGCCTGAGCATTTTGAGTCCTGCCGAGAAAATGAGATAGATCACGCAGACCTGAATGCCACGGAAGGCGTATTCCACCAACGTGAGCGAAAGGAAAGCATCAAGAAACAACGAAATTACATATATAATTATGAAGGACGGAAGCACAACGCCAAGTGTGGCAAACGCTGACCCGAAAAAGCCAAGCTGCTTGTAGCCGATATAGGTCGCCATATTGATGGCGATGGGCCCCGGCGTGGACTCGGCGATCGCCACCACGTCCAAAAACTCGTCCTTGTCGAGAAATCTTCTGTTTTCCACAAATTCGTTTTCAAAAAGGGCGATCATCGCGTAGCCGCCACCGAAAGTAAACAGACCAATTTTAAACATGGTCCAAAACAGACGCAGATATTTTTTCATATACCGTAAGACCTCGATCCGTATTTTATCCTTGTTATTATAACACGATTTTTACCATTCTCCAATATGATTTTCAAAAATCCACCAAAAAAGGGCTGCTTATGCAGCCCTTTTCGCTATATTTCCAATCGGGATCGAAGAATTCGGATCTCCTGGATCCTTTCCTCCGAAAGATTACTCGCACAAGCGATCTCACGCGCCATGCTCTTGGATTTCCCCTTGAACAAAGCGTCTCCCCACCGCACGACCCAAAAAACAGGCAAAAGAACCGGTGCCTTTTTCAGGCTCGGATAGATCATAGCCATTGCTCTGTAGGGCAAAAAAAGTCTTCTTATTATATAGGAAAAGGTTCCCCTTCGCCCGGATTGATCCACCGCGACGTTATTTTCCCGACTTCCGTACACGCCACCACGATAAAGATATTGCAAAAGAAGCTCGGAAAACGCATCATCCTCCTGCTCCGAAAAGCAGACATGCGAAAGTCGACTCATTTCCTTGGCAAACGCGTGGATCCCGCTCTCTTTCAGCAGATCCTCCGCCAAAGAATATGGGGCCTCCATGCGATTTTCCATCACCCATATGTCCATAAGCGCACGCAGACCGCAACCGCCTGCCAGAAAATGGTACGCCATATGAGCATACATATGGAAAACAAAGAAGTCACGCGAGAGCGCATAGCGGCACCCCTTGTCCACGGCGGCATACTGCCAGACGTCCTCAAGAACGGCATCAAGCGCCTGTGTATTTTCCCGAATGCTGAAGTGAAGCTCCAGATGTACGCCGTTTGGCGAGTAGAGAGAGACCTCATGATAGCTGCGCTCTCCGCGCTCAAAGCCTCTTGCCTTAAGCGCACCGATCGCCGTGTCCATATCCTCCTCGTGAATGAGAATATCCACGTCGCAGCTTGTCCGCATGCCTTCGCTCGGGTAATACGGACGGATCACCGATCCCTTGAGCGGCAGATAAACCACCGACGCCGTGTCCAAGGCGGCGCACGCCTCATCAAACGCATACCTCAGCTGCTCACGGCGATAAACCGACAAAAACGCCTCCTTTTGAAGCTTGTCATCAAGCGCACCCGACTCGACTCCGTTCCGATAAACAAAGTCCGAGACAACGTGTGCCAGATCCTGCGCCTTTGCCAGACGGTAGACCGCCTCCAAAAGCTCCGGCGTAAGACCGCTCGCGAGCCCGGAATCCTCGCGCCCGTTTAACTCGGCACAAAGGATCTTTATGAGAATTTTTTGCGCTTCCCTTTCGTGCATATGCATTGACCTTTCGCTTTTACTTTCTCCAAACCATCTTGTTGACCACACCGGTGTAGGACTGAATGATCTTTACCACCTTGGTGGAAACGTTTTCCTCCACGTAATTCGGAACGGGAATGCCGATGTCGCCGCCGTCATTCATATCCACGGCCGTTGTCACCGCTTGAAGCAGGCTCTTTTCATCAATACCTGCCAGAATGAAGCAGGCCTTGTCCAGTGCCTCGGGACGCTCGGTGGACGTACGGATGCAGACCGCCGGGAACGGATGACCGACGCTTGTAAAGAACGAGCTTTCCTCGGGAAGTGTGCCGCTATCCGAAACCACCGCGTACGCGTTCATCTGCAGCTTATTGTAATCGTGGAAGCCGAGCGGTTGATTCATACGAACACGCGCATCCAGCTTAAATCCCGTTGCCTCCAGACGCTTTCTGGAGCGAGGATGACACGAATACAGAATGGGCATGTCGTACTTCTCCGCCAGCTTATTGATGGCCGTAAACAGGCTGATAAAGTTCTTTTCCGTATCGATATTTTCCTCACGGTGTGCCGAAAGCAAAATGTATTTTTTGGGCTCCAGTCCGAGACGGCTCAGCACGTCGCTTGCCTCGATCTCGGCCAGATTTTCGTGGAGCACCTCAGCCATGGGAGATCCCGTCACGTACGTACGCTCCTTGGGAAGCCCGCACTCGTGCAGATAGCGGCGCGCGTGTTCACTGTAAGCCAGGTTGACGTCCGAAATGATGTCAACGATACGGCGGTTGGTCTCCTCGGGCAGACACTCGTCCTTGCAGCGGTTTCCGGCCTCCATATGGAAGATCGGAATGTGAAGCCGCTTAGCCGAAATGGCAGAAAGACAGGAGTTGG
>JAGAUC010000147.1 GCA_017621015.1 Clostridia bacterium
CTTCTCGGCTCCAACAAATCCACCGAGGACTCCATCAAGCTGTTCCCCAACGAGTGCCGCGATCTTGTGCTTGACATTCAGGCGCGCATCCTCAAGGCTACCGGCAAGAAGGTTGAGGTCATGGTGTACGGCGACGGTGCCTTCAAGGATCCCCAGGGTAAGATCTGGGAGCTGGCTGACCCGGTCGTTTCCCCCGCCTTTACCGACGGTCTGATCGGCACGCCCAATGAGCTCAAGCTCAAGTACCTCGCCGACAACGACTACAGAGACCTTTCGGGTGACGAGCTGAAGGAAGCCATTTCGGCCAGCATTCGCGCCAAGAGCGGAAGCCTTGTGGGCAACATGGCGGCTCAGGGCACCACGCCCCGTCAGCTCACTGACCTCATCGGCTCGCTTTGCGACCTGACGTCCGGCTCAGGTGACAAGGGCACGCCCGTGGTTCTCGTACAGGGCTACTTCGATAACTACACCAACTGATAAAACACCAAAGAGGAGATCCCCCGGATCTCCTCTTTTTTGCTACCAAAAACCGAAAAAGTTTTGGAAAGGTGGTAGACAAAAGCACAAAACCGTGATATAATATTATGAATATTTATGTGGAGGTTTCGGGGCTTATGAAGGTGATCTCGCTCTCCCCTGTCGCGTGGGAATCCAACAGCTATTTGCTGGTTCACGGCGACAAGGCCTTGCTTGTGGACGCAGGCGCGCCAACCGAGAGGATCGCAAAGGCTCTCGCGCACGAAGGCGCAACACTTGAGGCTGTTCTTCTCACCCACGGCCATTTCGACCACATTCTTTCGATCGACGACCTGCGCGCCAAATACGGCGTTCCCGTTTACGTCCATCGCACCGATGCGCCCATGCTGACCGACGGCCGAAAAAACGCCTACGCTTATTTTTTCCGTCGGGAACGCGTCTGGCGCGCAGCGGACAGGCTGCTCTCGGACGGAGACACTATTTCCTTCGGGGATAAAACCGTTCGTGTGCTTCACACGCCGGGACACACCGAGGGCTCGATTTGCTTTTGCGTGGACGAGCTGCTTTTCAGCGGCGACACCGTCTTTGCCGACGGCTATGGCCGCACCGACCTTGAAGGCGGAAGCTACGAGGCGCTGACACGCTCGCTCGGCACGCTTTTCGCGCTTCCCGAGCATCTTACCGTCTACCCCGGTCACGGTATGACGGCAACACTCGAACAAGTAAAACGCAATCTTGGATTTTAAAATAAAGGAACGGTAACATCATGGATTACAACTATCTGGCAGACCTGCTTTTTAAGGACGTAACAATCACCCCCGAGGAGATGGAGGCACAATTCCCGCCTCGCGCACTTCCCGAGGGTGCCAAGGTCACGCGCTTTGCCCCCAGCCCCACGGGCTTCGTGCACTTCGGCGGCCTTTTCCCCACCACGGTGGCCGAGCGCCTGGCACACCAGAGCGGCGGCGTGCTTTTCCTCCGCATTGAGGACACCGACGCCAAGCGCGAGATCCCCGGCGCGGCCGAGGGCCTCATTCGCACACTTGCCACCTACGGCATTGAATTTGACGAGGGCGCCATTCTCGGCGAGGACGGCAAGGTGACCGACCGCGGCATCTACGGCCCCTATAAGCAGAGCGCACGCGCACACATCTACCACGTGTTCGCCAAGGCACTTGTCCGCGAGGGTAAGGCATACCCCTGCTTTACCACCGAGGAGGAGCTGGAGGAGCTTCAGCAGGTCAACAAAAAGGAAGAGATCAAAAATACCGACTGGCAAGCCGAGGCGGCCAAGCGTCGCGCCGAAATGCTGGCCAGACGAAACTTCACCATTGAGGAGGTCGAGGAGCACCTGAAAAAGGGCGATCCCTTTGTGCTTCGCATCCTCGCGGACGGTGATCCCGACAAAAAGATCCGCTTCACCGACCTCATCAAGGGCAATATGGAGATTCCTGAGAACGATGAGGACTTCGTGCTTCTCAAGTCCGACGGCATTCCCACCTACCACTTCGCGCACGCGGTGGACGATCACCTGATGGGCACCACGCACGTCATTCGCGGTGAGGAATGGCTCCCCAGCCTTGCCAAGCACCTGCAGCTGTTCCGTTATCTAGGCTTCAAGACTCCCAAGTATATGCACATCGCGCAGATCATGCGCTTGGACGAGAACGGCAACAAAAAGAAGCTCTCCAAGCGCGACATGGGCGCCAATATGGACGATTACACACGTATGGGCTACTGCCCCGAGGCGGTCTGCGAATACGTGATGACGCTACTCAACTCCAACTACGAGGA
>JAGAUC010000148.1 GCA_017621015.1 Clostridia bacterium
CCATCATCTTTTATATCGTACTGATTCTCGTCATTGTGCTGTCGGTCTCGGCCTTCTTTTGCTCGACCAAGGAGGAAAAGACGAACTACAGCGACATCGTAGAATACTTTAAGACCGATTCGGTCGTGTCCTTCTACGTGGACGAGAATTATTACCTGACTATGGAGGTCGTGGACAGCGCCTCGGCTGTTTACGATGAAAACGGCATAGTCACAAGCTTTGACGCCGAAAAACTGAAAGAGGTCGGCTATCAGCTCCGCTCGCTGGAGCTCTTCCACACCGACCTTGCAGGCTATATTGCCGACAACACCAACCTCACCGAATACGAATACGAGCCGCAGACCACCTTCCCGTGGTGGGTGAGCCTGCTTCCCTACGTGCTGATCATCGT
The DNA here is from genome assembly GCA_017621015.1 of Clostridia bacterium. Taxonomy (GTDB): domain Bacteria; phylum Bacillota; class Clostridia; order Oscillospirales; family CAG-272; genus RGIG8775. The sequence goes on from JAGAUC010000148.1 coordinate 392, forward strand.
GGTCTTCATTGTGCTTTGGATCTTTGCGATGAATTCCGCAAACGGCAAAAACGGCAAAATGGGAATGGGCGCATTCGGCAAGGCGAGAGTCAAAACGCCCGGCACCGACAAGGATAAGGTGCTCTTTTCCGACGTGGCAGGCGCCGACGAGGAAAAGGCGGAGCTGCAGGAGATCGTGGAATTTTTGCGCGATCCCAAAAAGTTCACCGCTCTCGGAGCCAAAATTCCGCACGGCGTACTGCTGGTGGGCCCTCCCGGTACGGGTAAGACGCTGCTGGCCAAGGCCGTGGCCGGCGAGGCCGACGTGCCCTTCTTCTCGATCTCGGGCTCGGACTTTGTGGAAATGTATGTCGGTGTCGGCGCCTCGCGTGTGCGCGACCTGTTCGACAACGCCAGAAAGTTCAGCGCCTCCATCATCTTCATCGACGAGATCGATGCCGTCGGACGTCACCGCGGTGCCGGTCTTGGCGGCGGACACGACGAGCGTGAGCAAACGCTCAATCAGCTGCTGGTGGAAATGGACGGCTTCGGCTCGCACGAGGGCATCATTGTCATCGCGGCCACCAACCGTCCCGACATTCTTGACCCCGCACTTCTCCGTCCCGGCCGCTTTGACCGCCGTGTGACGGTAAACTATCCCGACATCAAGGGACGTGAGGAGATCCTGCACGTTCACGCACGCAAAAAGCCGCTCGAGGCAGACGTGGACTTCCACAAGATCGCGCAGACCACCGTCGGCTTTACCGGTGCCGACCTTGCCAACCTCCTCAACGAGGCGGCGCTTCTTGCCGCCAAGCGCGGAAAGAGCCTCATCGGCATGGACGAGATCAACGACTCCTTTATGAAGCTGATCCTCGGACCGCAGAAAAAGGCGCGTGTCCGCAATGAGCACGACAACAAGCTGACCGCTTATCACGAGGCCGGTCACGCCGTTTCCTCTTATTACTGCGAGCACACCGATCCCGTAAAGGTCATCACCATCATCCCCGCAGGCAATGCCGGCGGCGTCACCGTCAGCGTTCCCACTGAGGACTCGATGTGCCATTCGAAAAACGAGATGTTTGAATCCATCGTCTGGGCTCTGGGCGGCCGCGTGGCCGAGGAGCTTGTTATGGAGGATATCTCCACCGGTGCCTCAAGCGACATTCAGCACGCCACCGCCACCGCGCGCAATATGATCACGCGCTACGGTATGAGCGACAAGCTGGGCACCGTGCTCTACGGCTCCGAGCATTCCAGCGACGAGGTGTTCCTTGGACGCGACTTCAGCTCGGGCAAGAACTACTCCGAAAAGACCGCCGCCGAG
>JAGAUC010000149.1 GCA_017621015.1 Clostridia bacterium
ATTATCGGTCTCAACTTCGGTATGAGACATCTTGAGGGCGCGATCGCAGAGGGATACGAGATCGGCGCACTTTGTGACCTCAGAGAGCCTAAGCTCAAGGAGTTCTCCGAAAAGTACAATATCCCTATGGACAGATGCTTCACCGACTATCACGAGCTTCTGAAGATGGAGGACCTGGACATCGTTGTTATCGCAACGCCCGACCAGCTCCATGTTCCGCTCTCCAAGGAGTTCCTGGCCGCCGGTAAGCACGTTCTTTGCGAAAAGCCCCTGGCACTTACCCGTGAGGAGATCAACGATATCGTTGCCACTGAGCACAAGAGCGGTGCGCGCTTCATGGTTGGTCAGATCTGCCGCTTCACCCCCGCATTCGTAAAGGCAAAGGAGATCATCGATGCCGGCACGATCGGTGAGCTTTATTTCGTTGAGTCCGAGTACGCTCACGACTATATGCGAATCATGGCCGATGTTCAGGCTTGGCGTTCGGATCCTCGCCGTCACGGTGTGATCGGCGGCGGCTGCCACGCCGTTGACCTTCTTCGCTGGATCGCCGGCAACCCCACCGAGGTATTTGCCTACGGTACGCACAAGCTGCTTCCCATGGCGGCCTACGACGACGCTACCGTTGCCCTTCTCAAGTTCCCGAACAACGTTATGGGTAAGGTATTCGTATCCACGGGCTGTAAGAGAAACTACACCATGCGCACCGTGATCTACGGAACCAAGGGTACCATCATCTGCGACAACACCTCGGATCACCTGACGCTGTTCACGGTTGACGATACCGAGTGGACCAAGCCCGCTGAGACCATCCCCGTTGAGGTCAACAACCACAATGCGGCCGCTGAGATCCGCGTATTCGTTGAGGCCATCAAGAGCGGTGAGAAGGTTATGACCGATGCCGCTGAGGGTGCTTCCACCGTGGCTACCTGCCTTGCCATCGTTGAATCGGCAAAGAAGGGCGTGGCTGTGGCTCCCGACTACAAGTTTGACTAATTCAAAAAAACAAACAAGGGCTGAGTCCATGGACTCAGCCCTTTTCTTATTGTTTTCAGATGCTGATAACGCCGAATGCGGAAAGCACGGACGAGATGAGAATGGTGAGAATGCAAACGGGAGCCACGTAGCAAATGACCGCCGTAAACAGCTTTTTGGCCTTGAATTTCTCCGAAAGCTCGACCTCCTCGATCACGGTCCTTGGCTTTAAAACAAAACCGACAAAGATCGAGGTGGCAAGTGCCACGATCGGCATCAGAAGGCTATTGCTGAAGAAATCAAAGAAGTCTAGGAACTGCATACCGATGATCTTGACGTCTGCCCATGCGCTGTATCCCAGCGAGGAAAGAAGCCCCAGAACAGCCGAAACGCCAAGCACCGCAAAAATGGATGCCTTACGCCCAAGCTTCAGCTTATCCATAAAGATCGAGACCACCGTCTCCATCAACGAAATGGACGAGGTGAGCGCCGCGAAGAATACCATCACGAAGAAGGCCGCGCCGACAAACGCGCCACCGGGCATGGTGTCAAAGATCTTGGGAAGCGTTACGAACATAAGGCCGGGGCCCTGTCCAAGCGCCGCCTCGTTTCCGCCCGAAAAGGCAAACACCGCGGGAATGATCATAAGACCGGCCAGGAAGGCCACGCCCGTGTCAAAGATCTCGATCTGCTTGACCGACTTTTCAATGCTGATCTCCGGCTTCATATATGAGCCGAAGGTGATCATAATGCCCATCGCCAGTGACATTGAGTAGAAAAGCTGTCCCATAGCGGCAAC
>JAGAUC010000150.1 GCA_017621015.1 Clostridia bacterium
CAGGTACAGGTCGTTTCTTGGTACGACAACGAGAACTCCTACACCAGCCAGATGGTTCGTACGATCAAGTACTTCGCAGAGCTTAAGTAATTTCATAGGTTCAAATAGAAACCGGCCACCGCTTGCGGTGGCCGGTTTTGTATGCAAAAAATTCAAATTTTGATGTATCGGGGAGTTACGTTTAGGAAACTTTTGGGGAAAAGGAGGTGTTTCACTTATTTCAGCCCCTTCTTTGCTTTATGTGGCAGATAAAATGGGACTTGTCTTCTATAAACCAAAAGAGGCTTCAAAGTAAATTCAGCCTCTTTTTTGGGATGAGATTTGATTCAAGCCCTGAGAATCTGGACGGGGTTACTTGTGAAATCCACTACGACCTCGCGGCGGGAACCGTTGCTTGCGAGAGTGAAGGTCACCCTTCCGATACCCTGCACGCGGACAGCACTGCCTTTAATGGAAAGCACCTCGCCGTCCTCTGTGTGAGGATAGGCCAGAATATTGCCGCAGGAGACACATTTGATCATAACACCGAAGGGGAGCTCCACGCCGTAGCGATCCTCACCTACACGCACGGTTGCGCGGCGAATGAGGGTGGGATCGCGGTACCAGTCAACAGCAAGGAGATAGAGGTGCCGTTCGCCGTCCTCGGTATCGTAGACGGTAAATTGAACATTCTCGCCCGCGTCCTCGACCCACACGGGCTCTGCCTCGGTAAGATGGGTCATAGCGGTGCGGAGCATGGCCTCATATTGTGAACGGATAGCAGGATGGGCGGGATAGGCGGCCACGTTGAAAAGAATGACCTCCCCCTTGCCAAACGGGTATTTGATAACAAGCGGCAGACTGCCGTCGGTATGCGCAAGAACATGACCGTTTTGGGCGTTGGTGCACACGGCAACCTTTTTTCCGTTCACGGTATCCATGGCAAAGAGGGGCTCGCCCTCAACGAAGGAAAATGGGGTTTCGGGATAGTGCAGGCGGTAAGCGCGGATATCCTCAAGGTCGGTGGTGTCGCTCAGATGGGCACGGGTGAGGATCACCCTGCCGCCCCGCTGTGCGTAATCGGCGAGTCCCTCAAGATCCTTGGGCTCCGCACAGTTGTAGCCCATAAAAACAAGCGTGCGGTAGGGAAGGGCATCGTATTTGGCATTCTCTGCGGGAATCGTGTCCGCGCATCCATAGGGCGTTCCGGTGAAGTAGCCCTGCGGCGCATCGGTGGGGCAGGGGTGGCGGTAGATCGACTCGCCGGGGCGAGAAAGAGGATAGAACACCTTGGAAAGGTCCCAGCTACGCTCAGCATCGGTGGCGTATCCTACGGGGTAATCGGCGCCAAATGCGGTGTGCCAGCCGAAGACCGATTCGCGCCGCCAGCCCAAGAAACCGTCGTAGCGGCCGTGCACCATAGCTATCGGCGTGTAGAATCTGCCCTTTCTCGTGTGGGAAGCGATATAGCGATGGAAATCTCTTTGCTCGGCAATGTGCCTGCGGCAGGCCTCGCTGAAGCGATGGAAGTGGACGTAATCTTCCTCCATATGCCAAAGCCCCTCCTCGGTGTTGATGTCGGTAGCCCCCTGCATATAGGAGACATACAGGAACAAGCGGAAGCGTCGGGAATGCTCGATGCCGTCGTGGGGAGCCGAAGCCCATTGAATCGCGTGATGAACGCCGTGGGGGATAAAGCCATAGGCATCTGCGACACCGCGCAGGAAGGATTGCTGAAGCTCCATACTGTTGTAGGCAGTCTCAATGCCAACGCGAGGGAAGCCTGCTTGCATCAGGTATTTGAAGGTGAGGGAAGGACCCGTGTGGTAAACCTCACGGTCAAGGAAGGTGCGGAGAGTGGCAATGCCGCGCTCTGCCCCCTCCTTCATATCTCGCTTGACAAGGGGATTCCTGTAGCGATACGTACGGCCGCCCACGTGGTGCAGATAAGCCTCGGGCCTGAGGCGAGGCCAACAATATTGAGGGGCATCCAGGTAATTCATAGCGTGCATTTCGCAGAACATCTCCGTGAAATGGCTTTCCGTGGTTTCCATATTGCCCCAGTAAAAGGCCGCGCCGTCGTATTCATGGGTCTGCTGTCCCATAAAGCCCTCGCCGGCAAGCATTTCTGCGGTGGGGTTGATAAGAAGTCCGCAGGGCTCGCGACCGTCGATGATGTGGATGTACTTGATTCCGCATTCGTTCACAACGCGTGTGAACAGCCTCCATGCCTCGGGGTTGACGAAGCGGTCGCCGTTCCAACGGTATACGGGGCGTATAGTAAGATAATTTCCGATGTGGCAGGACAGATACCAGGCAAGGTAGTTTTCCACCTGATCTACAGTCTGGCCGATATACACCATATCTCCCGTACCCGTGACGATGCTGTCGGGCTCTCCCTCAGTTACGCGGCCGATGGTGGCACGGCGGATGAGGTTCTCGCAGGTAACGGTAATGGGAAGCTCGGCGCCTGCGCGAAGGCAACGAAGCCTTATTCCGTGCAGACCGGCTTCGTGGAATTGGAAGGTCTTTTTTGCAGAAAAATAGGTTTCGTCAAATTCAAGAGTGACCGTGGCATTATCTTTTGCGGTGCGGACCAGCAGATAGGCATCGGTGCCGATCTTTGCCGCATCGGAGGCGGCGACTACGGCAACGGCTCCGCCGTCGGAGATGGCAAGGGCGATCTCGTGGAGCCGATAGGAGACGGGATCGTGATAATCGGAAAGAAGCTCGTAGGTAAGGACATTGTGTTCCTTGAGCAATTCGGTCGGGATCATAACGCCCCATTCGTCGTCAACGTGAGAGCGCTCAAACACCTCGTCTTCAAAAAAGACGGTGCCGTTGAGGGATAGGCGCATTTTGTGCCATTCCTTGCGGCTGAAATGCTGACCGATCCAGCAAAAATGATCCTTAGTCGGCACAGCGGGCGTAAAATCGGGCAAAAGATTGAAGCCATCCACCGTAAGGTGGGGGCACTCCACGTATACCTCACCTGTATAAGCACGGGCCTCCACAAGCACCACTACATTAGCAACGGGGGAATCGGCGGGAGCGAGTATGCGGGAAAGCTCGGTCATCGGATAGGTACCCTCGGGCACATCAATGATGACGGTGCGGTCGGCAGGGCAGAAAACATCGCGGCGGTGGCCGTTCTTTTTTTGGTAGCGGATCTCCACACGCATACGGAAGAAGCCGCCCGCCTCTCGGTCAACAGTCAGATCGCGCGCCCATACCGAAAGCCCAACGCGCCAGTCGGTGGGAGCCTCGGGCACGTGATGATGGCCGAGTACAATGGGAAACAGCGTCTTTTTGTATATGCGGCGGATAAAGGGGCGCGGTGTTTTTTCGCAGAAGGACACGGCGTAGTATCCGTTTACCGCGTGCTCGGTGTCAAGAGAGTCTACCAAAAGGGAGTATTGATGGGTACCGTTGGGCTCGTCCTTCCACAAATCGCTTTGGGATGAGGTGCCGACGGTGAAAAGCCGATAGCGCTTGTCCGCCTCTGGTACAAGATCAAACTCGAAGGATGTTCCCGACTTCAAGGGGCGGATCGTCCGCCCGCCTTCGTAGTCGCGCCATATGGCGGAATAGGCTTCAAAGCTCATAAGGTGTCTCCTTTTCAGTTGATTTTTAGGGGATGCTACATTAAATAAAGGATTGTCGGTATCTTTTGCTGAGACAAATTAAGATTTAGCGATGAGTTGAGATAGAGACGCTGGACGCAAATTTCGCACCAACCCACAGAGGTCGACGTCCTCGGCGATCCGAAAACAACGGATTTCTGATATCAAAATGTAGACCGCAGGTGACTGCGGTCTTTGTTGTTTTATTTTGCGTAGCGGTTGAAGGGATCGTTGTCGTCGTCATCGGCGTTCTCGGTCTGCTTTACCTTGTTTTCCTCGTCGATGCGGCGGAGCATTTCCTCCTCCTTCAGCTTTTCGGCGCGGCGGCGGTTTTCCTCCTCGCTCTTGCGCTTTTTCTCCTCGACCATAGCGTCAAGCTCCTCGAAGGTGACCTCACCCTCCATAGCGGCCTTGAACTGGTCGCCGTCCATGGTCTCGCGGGCAAGAAGGTACTGCGCCACGAATTCCAGCTTATCCATATGCGCCGTAAGGATCTCACGGCACTTTTTGTAAGCCTTGTCAATGAGGGAGCGGATCTCGTCGTCGATCTCGGCGGCGGTCTTTTCGGAGTAGTTCTTGCCCGAGCTGAAGTCGCGTCCAAGGAACCCCTCGTCGCGGGAATGCTCGGAGCCG
>JAGAUC010000151.1 GCA_017621015.1 Clostridia bacterium
CCCCCCCGCGTCTCTCCCCTACAAATTTCAATTTAGCAAAAAAGGCAGAGCCGAAGCTCAGCCTTTTTTCGATTTTAAACCTCAATGCCAAGGTATGCCGCGCCGATGATGCCGGCATCGTTCTTGAGCTGTGCGATACGGATCTCGGTAGCTGCAAAAAGGCTGCCGCCGTAGCGCTGCTTTTGGATTTCGGGCATCATAGCGTCGATCAGCGACTGTCCCTCACCCGAAACACCGCCGCCCAGGGAAATGACCTCGGGCTGAAAAATGTTGACGATATTCGTAAGACCGGTCACCAGATAAGAAAGATAGGTATCCACGACCTCCCTTGCGGCCGCGTCACCGGCGCGCATGGCGTCAAACGCCGTTCTTCCCGTCACTCTGCCGTCCTTGGAGAGATGCTTGCCAAGCGCGGTCTCTCGGCCTGCCTTTTGGCACTCCTCCATTTTTTCCTTGGTCATGCGAATGAGCGCGGTAGCCGAGCTGTAGGCCTCCCAGCAACCGCGTCTGCCGCAGGTGCAGGATGCGCCGCCGTGCTCGATGACCATATGTCCCAGCTCACCGCCCGCACAGTTGAAGCCCGAATAGACCTCACCGTCGATAACAATACCACCACCGACACCGGTTCCCAGCGTGATCATGACCGACTTTCTCGCGCCCTTAGCCGCTCCGGCAACCGCCTCGCCCCAGGCTGCGGCGTTGGCGTCGTTCTCAATGTGGACCGGCTTGCCGTCCAGATGCTCGGAGAGCATCCTCGCCATCGGAAGCTTGCAGAACGGCAGGTTGTTGGTGTACTCCACCACGCCCGTCTTGAAGTTGGCCGCACCGGGCGTTGCCACGCCGATGGCCGCCACGTCCGAAAGGGAAACACCGGCCTCGCGGCAAACACTGCGGCAAAGCGCCGCCATATCCGCGATGATCGCCTCCGCCGTGCGGTCTGCCCCTGTCGGCGCACTCTGCTTGCATACGATCTTGTAATTTTCATCCACAAGGCCCACGGCGATGTTGGTACCGCCGAGATCTACACCGATTCTATACATAATCAAAGCTCCTTTGCTGTATACTTTTTCCTTATTATATCACATTCTTTGGAAAAAAGGAAGTGAAAAACGGATATTCTTGCTTTAAAATCCGACATTTACGCACGCGTGCCGTGTCCGCGGAGCACGATCGGCCCCTGCACACCGCAGAATTTCAGCGGGATGCGCGACATCAGACTCTTTGTATGCTCGTTCATATCCCCCTTTTGTCGCGCCGCACCGGCCAGCGAGGTATACACCCGAATCTCCAGCGTGTTCTCGCCCGCCTTGACCGCCTCCGTTCGATAACGGTAGGGCGAGCAGATCCTAAGCCCTGCGGAAACACCGTTTACCAGGACCTCAGCCACACCGCCGACCTCACCAAGCTCCAGCTCACAAACCGCAAAGTCCTCTGCCGCCTCAAAGCTTGCCGTATAGCGGACCACGCCCGAAAAATCGGGCAGACGATCTTTAGCGGTAATATCGAAAAGCTCCTCGGTCTCCGTCAAAGGCGTAAACGCGGTCGGATCACCGACGGGCGCGGTCTCGACCCAAAAGCGCTCGGGCGCTTTGAGCGACACCCACTCGGCCGGTCGTTCCGGAACCGCGGCAAGCTCCTCTTCCGAGAAATCGTCAAAGATCAAAATTTCGGACTCATACGGTGCCAGACAAAGCGAAACCTCGCCGTCCGCCGTCTCCTCGCGCACCGCCTCGCCGTTCAGAATGTCCAGGCGAAGGAAAGGCCCCTTCTCACGAAGGCGTACCAATGCTTCCACCGCAGAAAGCGACTCGTTGAAGAACATATACACCTGCCGCTTGCCCTTTGTGGCATGATAATAGCGAAGCAGCTCATTTCCTTCCATGACCGCGTCCTCAAGCCCGCGATTTTTTAGAAGTGCGGCCAACTCCGAAAGTGGAACGACCTCGCCAAAGTCCGCACCAAGCGGCCGCTCGTTCACAAAGATCACCGACACGCCAAGCCCCGACAGCTCCGAAAGCCGTGCAAGCAAGCACCTAGGCAAGCGCGGCGCATACGGAACGATCAGCGCCCCGTACGCCTCGCGGTGGCAAAGAAGCTTGCCGTCCTCGACGCAAACGCCCCCGAGGATCGTATCCTCGGACAAAATATCGTAATTCAGATGTCCGTCATACAGCTGACGGGCCGCCTTCTCCAGCTGCCCCGCCGCCCCAAGGTCCGCCCACTCGGCAAACGCCGTGTAGGCAACGGCCACCGAGGCCTTGTGCACACCGCCCGACAGGAGCGCGCCCGCGCGATTCATGTACGAAAACAGCTTTTTGAGCCCCTCAAACTGGGGGTCGCCGTTTTTAGCCGAAAAGGTGGGCGGGAAAACCGGGTCCACCGTGTGCGTGGTGAAGGAATGCGGCACAAACGCCGTCACGCCGCGCACCAGCATAAAGTCGACCAGCCATTTCATCATGGGGACGTCCTCGCCCCAGCCGTACGCGCCGAAGATCTCGCACAGCGTCTTTCCCTCCTTGGCAGGGTCGGCGTGCGAGGCCGAGGCGGCCAGCTGGCCGAGCACGTAGTGGAAAAAGTCGGTGCGGCAGTAGCCGCTGCCACAGCTGGCGGTGTGCCTTGCATGGGCAAAGCCGGGAAGCACCTGTCCAAGCACGATGTCCACGCCCGCCATCTCATAGGCGTTCATTGCGCGGAAGTAATGCCCCACGCCGCCGCCCAGGCGTGCGTGCATGTCGGCATCCTCCACAACATGCCCCGTATAGATCACACCGTGCTCATAACACCAACGACGGAGCATGCCGCCGAAATTCTCGTCATACAGCGAGGTGACCGCATCCATGTACGCAAAGCGCACCTCGGAATAGATCTCACCTACGTCGTACCAAAGCGCCACAAGGTCGCAAAGCCTGTCACACGAAAGCGTGTGGCACATCCGCTTTGCCACCGCCTCTCCCCACGGCAGAGCCACCGTCGGCTTGCCGACGGTGTTGTCGGAAAAGGCATTTACACCGCCGCTTTGGGAAAATACGGGATTGCGGAAGGCGGGCTCATCCGAGAAAAAGCCCACCAGCGTCTCGCCAAAATATTCCTTATATCTTTGATAGTGCGGCTCATAGACCTCGGAAATGGCCAAGGCCACCGAGTCGCGGTTGAAATAGTCCAGATAATTGTCGGCATACGCGGTGCTCTCAAACAGAAAGAACACACGCCACACACCGTCCGGGATGTCCCAGTACAAAAGGTCGCCGTCCACGCACGCCGTCAGCTCCACGCCGCCCTCCCGAAGGGCCTCGCTCTCGCCGTCCGCACGGAGGTAGGCATACACGCCAAGCAGCGTGTCGGCGGCATTGGTCTTGCAAAACGGGATCTTCGCACCGCGCATAGGGCCCATCACGTCCACGTGCGTCTCCACCGGATGCCGCTTTTTCAGATGCGGATGGTTCTTCACCGCGCCACCGGCGTATCCCGAGGGCACATACGGCTCGTCCACCATCCATACCTTCATCCCAAGGCGGCGGCACTCACTCAGCACCGTGTCCATCGTGAGCCACCATTGCTCCTTCATAAACTGTGTGCCCGGCCGCTTGGACTCCACGCAAAGCGCGCGTGCACCGCTGCCGTGGATATGCGCCACGGCATCCTGCAGCATCTCCCTTGTCTCGTCTCCGTAGACACAAAGAAAGGGATACAGACGGTTTTCCGCCGTGCCGCTCAAAAGATCGGTCAGCTGTTTCATAGGATTCTCCTTAAAAAATTGATAGCGTATTGGCAAAAAGATCGACCGCGTGCATGTCCACCGAGCGCACGCGACGGTCATCGTAGGTCGTATAAAAATAGGTTCCGGTCGCGGTGTTGCAGCACGAGGAATAGCGCGTATACTCGTATTCCCCGCCCTCGGTAAGCACACAGCCCTTTGGCATGGCCACCGACGAGAGAATGTGAAAGAACTGATTGACGCTCTCCTCCTCGCCCCCGCCCGACACCGAATTTTCCTTGACAAACACCGCACGCACAAAGCGCGAGGCGCTGGAAAAATCACCCGGCAGGCCGTACGCACCAAGCCCCAAGCTGTGGTTTCCCAAGGCAAGCGCAGGCGAAAGCCGATTTTCCGCCGCCCCCGCGTGCAGGCTCATATACTGCTCCACACAGCTTTGGTGATAGGGAAAGGGCGGATTGTTGGTCAGCACGCCAAACGGATTTTCGTACACCTGCATCCCCTCGGACGTGCACTCCAGCGTCAGCGCCCCGGTCTTATCCGCGATCAGCCAGTGAAGCGGTGTTACAGCAAACTCCCGGCTAAAGCTGACATTGACGATCTGAAGCTCGTTCAGCGCGCGCCGTACGTCCGAGAGGTCATCACATAGCCCCAGAAGATACGGAATGAGCTCAAAGGGTGCCACGTTTTGCTTGCCCGAAAGAGGCGCGCCGTACACAGCGTTTTTGGGGAAATTCAAGCCTGCCATCGATAGCCCCTTTTCGTTGGTGGCCTCAAAATACAGCGGATAGTCCATGGCCACCGCCGCCATGCCGATCATGGCATTATGGTAGCCAAGCGGCTCCCGATGGCGAAACGCCAAGGGAAAGCTTCGCGGCGTGACCACCACACGCTCCCCATAGCCCCTCTCCAGATCCAGATTCCGTCCAAAATAATGCGCTTTGGTTTGATAACAAATGGCCGTACACATAAAAATTCCATCCTTTTTCGTTTATGTACGGTCATTTCCACGCAATTAAAAATGGGAAAGGACGAATTAAAATTCAAAAAACACAGCGCGCTCAAGATCGATCGTATTCGGAGAATGAAGCACCATCATTCTTTTGCCTTGCAGGGAGGTGAACAGCATCGCGTGTCCTCCGTCAAAATCGAACTTGCTGCCTTTATGTATCCATTTTCCGTGTATGGAATCGCTTTCCGCCTCAAGGACAAGATATCTTCCCTCATAATAGCTCGACCAGATCATCTTTACCTTGTTGTCTTCACAGTATAAGAACGGCCCGTCGGTAACATAGTTTCCGATTCCGTATTTTGTTGGGCCTACGGCGGGATTGTCCGTCGCCTTGAATAGCAAAATCGGATCGCCTACAGCTCGCGAAAGGTCCCCGGAAAGCGGCACGGCACATATTTCTCCGTTCTTCACCTGTGCCCATTCGTGACAAAACACCATATAGGGCGTATCCCCCTCGACGAAAAGTGTTCCGTCAAGGCAGTCCCACTCGGGAGGAGTAACCGGCTCGTCCGACAGCGGCTTGTACTCTCCGTCAGGCGTATCGCATACAAAAATATGCGTGGCACGGTGTTTTCCCGGTGCCTTGCAGGAACCAAGGAGATAATATTTGTCACCATATTTGTGAACCTCGGGAGCCCAGAAATCCCGATCTGCCCAAAATGGGATCCTCGTCGCGTCAAAAATGACCTTTGGCTCCTCAAAATTCTCAAGGTCATAGGTTTTACAAACCGAAAAGCTGGGAGGCGTGGCACATCCACCCGGACGCAGACCGATCGTTCCATACATGTAATAGCATCCGGCTTCCGTATCGGTAAGAATAAAGGGGTCTCTGATTCGCAGTTCACTTCTTTTGATCATAATTTCCTCCAACACAACCCTGTTTTTAATTTTTATGTATGGCCCTGGAATCAAACGGTTTTATCGATTACATCCTTCCATTTTTCAACAATTTCAAATATTGGCTCCAACTTTTTTTCGTGGTCAAGATAATACGCCGCCAAAAGTGCCTCTACGGCTGTTGCTATGTACTTGTGTGGTGATTCGTGATTGGCATTCTTCTTATACTCGTAATCCCTTGGAATATCGGCATTCGAATCGTCAAGGCGTATATACCGGCACAAATCGTAGTGACGGGCAATGACCTTGACCAACACCTCGTCCGACTCATATTTCTTTTTCTCTTCTGTGATATTATCAACTTGATCAAGCAGCATTTCACTCAAAACGAATTTCAACAGAGCATCTCCATAGGTGGCAAGCTCACAGTTCGTATTCTGATCCTTAAGCGTATGGTCTTTGTTTCTATAGGATGCCGAGGTTAATGCTCGCTCCCTGTGTTCCCCTTTCTCTTCTTCCAAATATCTGAAAAAAATGTCATTTTTATCCGGCATATTCAAAACATCTCCTTATTTTCTTATTTTCTTGTCAGACAAACGACACTCTCAACGTGGGTCATAAGACCAAAAGGTCTCAAAATAGTCGAAAAATAGGGGTTGTGAAAGCAAAAAGTCCTCAAACCATAGGTCGAAAGTAACATTTGTCCCTGAGTTTTTAGCAGTTTTCGGAAATATATCATTCAAACATAAATGATAATTTTATTTGATTTTTTCTTGCGCAAATATAGCTTTAACGGCATGCCCAACTTGATTTTCAAGGCTTGACGTGTACAGGATTCAACACACTTCAGGCATCTAATGCACTTGCGGTTTGTTGTGCCCGATTTTATCGCTCCAAAGGAGCAACGCTC
>JAGAUC010000152.1 GCA_017621015.1 Clostridia bacterium
CCATTCGCCGCGAGATCCTGAATCTTCTGAAAGCGGGGCGAATGTCGGCGGGGGATATCGTCCTGCATTTTGACGTGACGGGTGCCTCGGTCTCGCGCCACCTCTCGGTGCTGAAGGAGGCCGATCTCATCCGCGACAAAAGGGAAGGAAAGTACATTTATTATGAGCTGAACGCCTCGGTTCTGGAGGAAATTTTACTTTGGATCGCCGATTTGAAAGGAGAAACACACAATGATTCAAAAGAATAAGGGAAAACTCATCCTGTCATCGATCGTCATCTTACTTCCGATGCTTTTTTGCCTGCTTTCGGGTATTCTGCCTGAGGAAATTGCCGTGCATTTTCGGCTCGACGGCACGGCGGACGGCTTTGCCCGTCCCGCAAGCGTCTTTCTCATCCTTCCGCCCATCTTGCTGGCCTTTCATTGGCTGTGCCTGATCCTTACGGCGGTGCTTGACAAAGGGAATGAGCAAAATAAAAAGATCACGGGCATTATGTTCTGGATCCTACCCATTCTCTCGCTGATGTCCACGGGCACCGTTCTGGCAATTGCTCTCGGTTATACTGCGAACATTCTTACGTTTGTGCTTCTTTTCCTTGCTGTTTTATTCATCGTGATCGGCAATTATATGCCCAAGACCACGCGCAACGTCACGACCGGTATTAAGATCAAATGGACGCTTATGAGCGATGAAAACTGGAACGCCACCCACCGCTTTGCCGGCAAGCTGTACGTCCTTGCGGGACTTGTGTGCCTGCCCTCCGTATTTCTTCCCGACGCCGCGTTTCCGTTTGTTGCCTTTGGCCTCATCCTTCTTTGCGTGGTGCCTCCCATCGTGTATTCCTACTGCTTTTACAAAAAGCAGCTGGCGGCAGGTGAGGTGACCAAGGAAACTATGAATGAGACGCTCGGTCGGTTTACCAAGCACTCGAAGGTGGCATCGGTGGTAACGGCGGTCGTGGTGGTCGCTGTTCTGATCGTCGCCGCGGTGCTTATGTTCACCGGTGACCTCACGGTAATGCCCGGCGAGGACTCGCTGACGGTCAAGGCAAGCTTTATGCAGGATCTGACGCTCGCCTACGATGCCATTGATGCGGCAGAATACCGCGAGGGCGGCGTGGGCGGTACGCGCATTTACGGCTTTGGCTCGGCACGGCTTCTTATGGGAAGCTTTGAGAATGAGGAGCTCGGCGTATACACACGTTATACCTATGCCGGTGATCTGCCGGCCATCGTGCTGACGGTGGGGGAGGAGCGTGTGGTGCTCGGTGCCAAAACGCCCGAGGAGACACAGGCGCTCTATGAGAAAATTCTGCTTGAAATATCCGAATGATCCCGGGCGGAGACCGTAGTGTCTCCGCCTTTTCCTTTTGCATTTTTTTGTCGAAACCCCTTCAAAAATGTTTTCAAAAGTATTGACAAGGCAAGGGAAAAATGCTAAAATAATACTATCTTTAAAATGGATAAATTTTTTGCGCAGGAGGAAGCAAATTATGTTTAAGAGCGCATATCTGAATGACCTTATGGAAAGAGTCATCAAAAGAAACCCGGGTGAGCCCGAATTCCACCAGACTGTCAAGGAAGTCCTTGAGTCGATCGAGCCGGTTCTTGAAGCACGCCCCGACCTTGTGGAGTGCGGTGTGGTTGAGAGACTGGTAGAGCCTGAGAGAATCATCAAGTTCCGTGTTCCGTGGCTTGACGATAACGGCAAGGTTCAGGTGAACCGCGGCTTCCGTATTCAGTTCAACAGCGCGATCGGTCCGTATAA
>JAGAUC010000153.1 GCA_017621015.1 Clostridia bacterium
TGGCATACCGCAAAGAGGCTTCATCAAACTTTCCCTCCGGTGGACGGTAGTACCGAGAAAGCCGCATTCCCGTTGCGTCAAAGTAGATCTTCTCCAGGCTCTCAAGCTCGGCACGGAACTCCTCGAGCGAGGCGCATTTGGTCATATCCTTGTGCGAGGCCGTATGGTTGCAAACAAGATGACCTTCGTTTATCATACGTGAGATAAGGTCGCCGTTCTTTTGAATTAGATTTTTGAGCACAAAAAAGGCGCCGGGTACCTGCTCCGCCTTCAGAACATCCAGAATCTTCGCGATGTTCCCATTTTCGTAACCGGCATCAAAGGTCAGATAGATCACCTTTTCTTCGGCCGTGTCGTTATGCCGGTGATCAATATAATATCCGTCATACTTCTCTACAACACGAAGCGCCGGATCGGCAAGCGGCTGCTTATGCTCTTTGTTTCGGGTACAATACCAGTTGATGCTTCCTTCCTTCGCATGAGCCACCACGGTAAAAAGCAAGGCAAACAGGGTAAAAGCCCAAAAATATTTTTTTATAGTTTTCATAGCATTCCTCCTTTTTGTATAGTTTTCTTTTTGCTTTTGATGCTTAGCCAAGAAAAAAACGGGCAATGCTTCAAAT
This sequence comes from Clostridia bacterium, assembly GCA_017621015.1. Classification (GTDB taxonomy): domain Bacteria; phylum Bacillota; class Clostridia; order Oscillospirales; family CAG-272; genus RGIG8775. Next base: position 624 of record JAGAUC010000153.1, read on the forward strand.
TTCCGCACACATATCCGTTTTTTGTCTGCAATTATTCACACAAAACCGTTGAATTTTCATCGGTTGTATGGTAAAATAAAGCGAACATATACGAAAGGATCGACCTATGTTGATTAAAATTCTGAAAAAATCATTCATTCACGCATCCTGTGCCTATTCCATTCTCAGTATTTTCTATCTGATCATTATGATGGATCTTTATCGGACAAGCGCAAATCCATATCCGCTGACACTCCTCCGCTTTTTCCCGCTTTGCTTCTTTATTGCACTGGCCAATGCGCTTGTTACCGAGATAAAAACCAAGGGCGCATGGAAGCTTCCCGTTCACTTTACCATTCTCTCTTTGGCTCTCATACTTTTTGTCTGGCTTCCCTTTAAGGATGCACTTTCGCCCTCCAGTTCGCTGATTCTTGCACTCATTTACATCATTCTGTATGCCATCGGTGCTCTTATTGTTTCCCGCAGTGTTACAAAGAAAAAGGAAACAACTTCCGAATACCGATCGGTATACAGCAATGATAAAAGGAAATAATACTCCCAGATATGCTGGGCTTTTCCGTCAAAAATAAAGTAGCTACTAAGATTGCTTGGCATATTGAAAATTCCAAACGTACGTAGTTCATATGAAACCAAAGCAGATCTTTTCCGTCGCTCACTTTCTTTTTGGCGGAATTCTTTTTTTGATCTTGTTGCTTCTTTGCAGCACGGCTCGCTTTCTTCCAAAAAGGCTAAACCCAAACGATACAAGAAGCAAAATGGCGGCATCGGAATCCATTTCGAGCGTCCTGCTGGATCCGACCGAGGATCTGGGCGACGAGTATATCCAAAAAATCACCTTTTTAGGCGAGTCCACCACGTACGGACTCTGGCATTACGGGGTTCTCCGAGGGGGCAAAACTTCCGAGCAGGTTTGGACGGGTGCCACCGTTCAGAACGGCAAGGTTTGCTGTGCGGGCACGCTTTCCCTTTCGCCAAGTATCACAAGCACAAAGCTTTTTTACCCGGCAACGGGTGAAGCACTCACACTTTCCGAGGCGCTTCAACGCAAAAAGCCGGAGATCCTGGTCATCACGCTGGGGCTCAACAACGGAGCATCCTATTACACCGAGGATATGTTTAAGCAATGCTACCGAATGCTGATCCAGTCTGTCAAAAGCTCTTCGCCCGAAACCGTGATCCTTGTTCAGTCCATTTTTCCGGTGGCCAAGAGCTGCATGATCGGTGCCTATACCCCTGAGCGTATCCGTCTTTGCAATACGTGGCTATGCGATCTGGCGCTTGAATACGATCTTGGATATTTGGACACCGCTTCTGCACTTTCGGATGCTGAAGGCTATCTGAAGCCTGAATATGACAACGGCGGTGACGGCATCCATCTGAACCGCGAGGGGCTTTTGGAGGTCCTGCGCTATATCCGTACGCACGGCTATCTGGAGGAAGCATGAAAGCTCTTTTTCGTTCTCTA
>JAGAUC010000154.1 GCA_017621015.1 Clostridia bacterium
CTCTGCGATCGCGCCCTAAAGATGTCTCATACAGAAGTTGAGACCGATAATGGCAATAACGTAATTTCCGTTCCACATAGGTAAATTCCTTTCTGAAATCCGAGTCCGCTTGGGTACGCGTTTGTATGTTACTTGTAGTATAACAAATTTTCAGATGTTCCGCAACACCAAATCCATAAGAAAATTTGAAAAATCCATAAAAATTTTGCTTTTTGCCAACAATATTTCCAAAAAAACTTGAAATTTTACAGAGGGTATGGTATGATATTGGAGAAGACGGGAGGGGAGCCAAATGAACATACGCGGTCTTGAAAATCTTGTGCAGACCTTTTATGAAATTTCGGGTATGGACATCGCTGTGATCGACAGCAAAAACCGCATTGTAGCCCGTCGGTATCTCGGCAACCGCTTTTGTGCGCTTTTGCACCGTTCTCCTAAGTGCCTGAAGATGTGCGAGCAGTCCGATTCGCTTCGTATGAACGAGGCGAGGACAAGCGGTGAGCTGGTGACCTACACCTGCCCCTTTGGCATTTTTGAAGCCATAGCACCCATCAAAAAGAACGGTGAGGTCGTAGGATATCTCTTTTTGGGAATGGGACTTGAGGACGGTGAGGACTGTCACGCCCATCCGTTTACGTGTGCGCTGGAGCATTTGCCGCACGCCGATCGCGGCGAGCTTAAGCGGAGTATCGACGAGATCCCGACTTATTCAAGGGAGAGGCTTATGGCATACGCCGAAATGCTGCCCATCCTTGCGGAATATATTGAAAACAACAACCTTCTGGAGGGCACAAGCCGAAGCATCGGACAGCTCACCAAGGACTATATCAAGAAAAACCTGAGTCATAAGATCACGCTGGCGGATCTGAGCTGGAATCTGCATTTCAGCACGGTCACATTGACCGAGCATTTCAAAAAGGAATTCGGCATGACCATCACCGAGTACATTCTGCAAAAGCGCATGCGAAAGGCGGCGCAGATGCTTTTGGGCGATACGGGACTTTCCGTTAAGGACATCTCGGAGGCGTGCGGCTTTGCGGATATCGAATACTTTTCCCGAAGCTTTAAGCAGTATTACGGAATCTCGCCGAGCACGTACCGAAAGCAGAAGAGAAACGAGGGAGGTAAGGAAGCAACATGAAGCAAATACGGATCACCGTGATGCGCAAGGTCTGTCATAAGGACCTGATCGAAAAATATGAAAATCCAATCGAGCACGCTTGTGATATGCAAGAGGGACAGGTATTTCTGGCGGACGGCTGGAAAAAGCCCGAGGGATTTTGCGACAGCGCGTGGGATACACTTTCTCCGTTTGTGATGACGCTGGCGCACGGGGGCGAGAATTTTTATGACGGCTGGATGAAAAATAAGAAAAGCGCGATGATCTCCTGCAACGACGGCTTCCGTCCGGTCAGCTTTCTGCTGGAGGTTATTGAGGATACAAAAACGTCTTGACAATTTGGACAAAGTGTAATAAAATATAGTATTATTAAGAAACAAAAGGATTTTCGACTTATGTATAAGATTTTAGATAAAAGGGCGCTCAATCCCACGGTGACGCAGATGGTGATCGAGGCGCCTGCCGTCGCGCGCAAGGCCGAGCCCGGCCAGTTTATCATTCTTCGCGTGGACGAAGAAGGCGAGCGCATTCCGCTGACGGTAGCAGATTTTGACCGCGAGAGAGGAAGCGTGACCATCATTTTTCAGATCGTGGGCGCAACGACGGAGAAGCTCAATCATCTGGAGATCGGGGACTCGCTTTGCGATTTCGTCGGCCCTCTTGGTAGAGCGACAGAAACCGAAAACCTGAAAAAGGTTGCGGTCGTCGGCGGTGGCGTTGGCTGTGCGATCGCCTATCCCGTTGCCAAAAAGCTTCACGAGCTCGGCTGTGAGGTGCACGCGGTCGTCGGCTTCCGCACGCGGGAGCTTGTGATTTTGGAAGAGGAATTTCGTGCGGTGAGCGACAGGCTTGTTATTATGAGTGATGACGGAAGTTATGGAGAAAAGGGACTTGTGACCGATGCTCTGAAAAAACTGATCGAATCGGGTGAGCGATACGACGAGGTCATTACCATCGGTCCTCTCATTATGATGAAGTTTGTTTGCAGACTGACGGGGGAATATGGAATAAAGACTGTGGCCTCGATGAATCCCATTATGATCGACGGCACGGGCATGTGCGGCGGTTGCCGTTTGAGCGTGGGCGGTGAAACGAAGTTTGCGTGTGTGGACGGACCGGAATTTGACGGACATAAGATCGACTTTGACGAGGCGATCGCGCGAAGCGGAATGTATAAGCCCTTTGAGCGCAAGGCACACGAGGAGACCTGCAATCTCTTCCGTATGGAGGTGAAGTGAGATGGCGAATATGTCACCCAATCGCAACGTGATGCCTACGCAGGCTCCCGACGTTCGCAGCAAAAATTTTGACGAGGTCGCTCTCGGCTATACGGCAGAGGCGGCAATCGATGAGGCCAAGCGCTGCCTTGGCTGTAAACATATGCCCTGTGTTTCGGGCTGTCCTGTAAAGATCCATATTCCCGCCTTTGTGGCCAAAGTGGCCGAGGGCGAGTTTGAGGAGGCGTATCGCATCCTTTCCGAGGCGTCTAGTCTTCCCGCGGTCTGCGGTCGCGTGTGTCCGCAGGAAAACCAATGCGAGGGCAAGTGTGTCCGAGGCATCAAGGGCGAGCCGGTTGCCATCGGCCGTTTGGAGCGCTTTGTGGCAGACTATCATAACGCAAGGGCGGATGCCACCATCGAGCGTCCCGCACCCAACGGACATAAGGTGGCCGTAGTCGGCTCGGGTCCCTCGGGTCTGACCTGCGCCGGTGACCTTGCCAAAAAGGGCTATGAGGTCACGGTGTTTGAGGCGCTTCACCTGGCGGGCGGCGTTCTGGTTTACGGCATTCCCGAGTTCCGTCTCCCAAAGGCCATCGTGGGCAAGGAGATCGACGGACTTCGTGCGCTTGGCGTGAAAATTGAGACCAATGCCGTGATCGGTAAGACCTATACGGTGGACGAGCTGATGGAGGATATGGGCTTTGAGGCCGTCTTTATCGGCACGGGTGCCGGACTTCCCAAGTTTATGGGCATTGAGGGCGAAAATCTAAATGGCGTGTATTCTGCCAATGAATTTTTAACGCGCGTGAATCTGATGAAGGCGTATCGCGAAAACAGCGCCACCCCCGTACAGCGTCCGCTTCGTGTGGCGGTCGTGGGCGGTGGAAACGTGGCAATGGATGCGGCAAGATGTGCCAGACGCTTTGGCGCCGAGGTTAGTATCGTGTACCGCCGCAGTATGGACGAGCTTCCCGCCAGACGCGAGGAGGTCGAGCACGCCATCGAGGAGGGCATCGTATTCCGCTTGCTTACCAATCCCACGGCCATTCTGGGTGATGAAAAGAAAAACGTCACGGGCATTCGCTGTGTGGAGATGGAGCTTGTCGAGCCCGACGCATCGGGTCGCCGCCGTCCTGTGATAAAGGAAGGAAGCGACTTTGAGCTGGCGGTCGATTGTGTGATTATGGCGCTTGGCACCTCGCCCAATCCGCTGATCAAATCCACCACAAAGGGACTTGAGACCGAAAAGTGGGGCGGCATTGTGACCGACGAGAACGGACTGACCTCGCGTGAGGGCGTATACGCCGGCGGCGACGCCGTGACCGGTGCGGCCACCGTGATCCTCGCCATGGGCGCCGGAAAGACTGCCGCTGCGGCGATCGATACCTATCTGAAAGGGAGAAAATAAAGATGTATCAGTATGAATATGAGGAAGTAGTCTTTGATTTCGGCGGATGGGGGCTTGGCTCCGGAAATATTTACGAGATCGAGGAATACCGTTCGATCATAGCCAAAAGAGCCGAAGCAGGTTGGCGCTACGTCGGGTATATTCCGACCAAGCAGCGCGGAACCGGCCATATGGAGCAGCTGGATCTGATTTTTGAGAAGGAAGTATAAAAGTTTTTATGCGAAAAACACCCCAAAGGTTTTTGCCTTTGGGGTGTTTTATTTCAAAAAGCACATAGATCGTTTTTGAAAATAAATTTTACAAAATCAACAGATTTCCATTGACAATCATTTGATTGTGTGCTACAATAAAAGGTAGAAAAGAGGAAATGAGCCTTTGAGCTTCACAGTCGTTGATGTAAGCTCCGGGATTTGCTTTTCAAGTATGTTCGCGCAGAGGAAATATTTTTGAAGACTCAATGAATACGTTTTGTCTATTCAACTAACGCGTTATTGCTTTCTCTCATTGCATATAGTATAATGAAGTCATGAAACCGAAAGGGAGCGACAGTATGAAAAATTACAAGGCAAATATCAACTATTTCAAAAAATGGGAGGGGCTTAAGACTCTTGGACTCGGGATGCTGATTGTGGGCTTTACCAGCATTTGGCTTGCGATGGGGTATCTTGTGTATCTCGGCGGTATTGCGCTTCTCGCAGTGGGAGCGGTGTTGTTTTTGACGGGGAATATCAACCGTTCCACAGAGGCGGAGATCCTGGCAGAGATTTCACGACGATCGGAGGGAATGAATTTTCCGGAGGTGGAGACTGAGCGGCATTTTTATAAGCGTGTCCCTGAAAGGCCGGAGATTTTGGATTTTGCCGGTTTTTCCTTTTCTGAAGGAATTTGGCTGAAAAAAATGAAAAACGGAAGCATTTGCTCGTCTGAATATCTGACAGCCAAAATGCTTTTGCTTACCGACGCATTTTATGTGAAGCAGAGAAAATTCTCTTTGATTTCGGACATAAATGAGGAACAGACGGTCGAAATCGCGTTTTCTCTGGTGGAGGATCTGACGGTGCTTCGTGAGAGTAAGAGCTTCTCGTGCGGCTCTAAAAGCTTTTCTGTTAAGTTATGCTATTTGGTGATCACATTTGACGGCGGCAAAACATTGTGCTTGCCCGCAGCGGATGACGTGTACGTTGACGAGCTTGCCGCAAGGCTGAAAAAAACGGCAGGAGAGACAACCGAAGAATAGGTAACCCCCGACAAAATCTGTCGGGGACTTTTCTTTCAAAGATTTTTTTATGATTTATGTAATTTTCTTTTTTTGTGTCTGATTTTGTTGAAAAACAATCATTTTTTTGCTATAATGAGACGAGACGATAACGGAGGTATAGATATGGGATTTACCGAAATCGAATATCGCGCGTTGAATCGGGAATGGAATATGGCATCCCTGCATTCACACGAATATTATGAAATTTATTGCCTGCTCGAGGGGGAAAGAACGCTGATTTTTGAGAACAAAAAGCTGGCTTTGAAGCCACGTTCCGTGGCGGTCATTCCGCCATCCTGCATCCACCGAACCGAGGGCGGCGCGTATCGGCGTGTCAACCTTTATCTTTCTCCGAGCGAGCTGAATGAAGCCGAGCGGAGCCTTCTTGACGCGTGCTTCCGACTTGTGGCGTTTGAACCCCGTGGCGAGCGCGGCGAGCTGTTTTTTTCGCTGCTGGAGAGTATGGACGAGGACTATCCTGCGGCCTCCCTGCAGAAAAAATACACGCTTCATCTGATCAAGTCCCTGATCTATCTGCTGCGCGGAGCCGAGCTTTTGCCGCTTCCGACAGAGCGCCTCACAACGTCGGAAAAGCGCGGGGACGAGGCGGTCCTCGGTGTGGTTGGCTACATAAATGAGCACTACCGCGAGCCCATCACGCTGGAAAGGCTTTCCGAGCTCTTTTTTGTTTCCAAAAACACGCTCTGCCGCAACTTTCAGCGCGTGATGAAATGCTCGGTGATGGAATATTGCTCGCTGGTGCGACTCAATGCCGCCAAGCGACTTCTTACCGAAACGGCTAAGGGAATGAGCGAGATCGCTGAGCTTTGCGGTTATTCCTCGGCCAATTATTTTTCGCTGATCTTCAAGCAAAATGTGGGGATCTCACCGCGTGAATATCGCAAAAAACGGTGAGATTTATGTAATTTTCGGCAAATAGATTTGATTGTATATTGAATATTTTTAGATGGGTGTAGTACAATGGTGGTGA
>JAGAUC010000155.1 GCA_017621015.1 Clostridia bacterium
AATGACGACGGCAAGACCGTGGCCGCTATGGACCTGCTGGTTCCCGGCGTGGGCGAGATCATCGGCGGCAGCCAGAGAGAGGAGCGCCTGGACGTTCTGCTTGAGAGAATGAAGGAGTGCGACCTTCGCGAGGAGGACTACTGGTGGTACGTCAACCTTCGCCGCTTTGGCGGAACCAAGCACGCGGGCTACGGCCTTGGCTTTGAGCGTATCATTATGTACGTGACGGGTGTTTCCAACATTCGTGACGTCCTGCCTTACCCGAGAACGGTCGGCAACGCGGAATATTAAAAAACGGCAGAGGATCCCCGGGGTCCTCTGCTTTTTGCCTGTCAAATTTCCGCGCAACAAAAAAGGGGGCTTTGGGAAAGCCCCCTATGTCGTTTTCTCACAGCCAAAGGGCGGCGAGAGAGAAGAAGATCAGAAGTGAGACTGCGTCCACGATGGTGGTAATAAACGGGCTTGCCATCACGGCGGGGTCAAAGCCAAGGCGCTTGGCCAAAAGCGGAAGCGACGCGCCGATGAGATTGGCCACGGGAATGATGAGGACCAGCGTCAAGCTGACGATGGCTGCCGTCAGAAGATTGGTGGCGGAAAAGACGCAGCCGAAGTCGATCAGCATGGTCTTGATAAAGTTGACCGCACCCAAGGTCAGACCCGACAAAAGCGCCACACGGAGCTCCTTGTACCACACGCGGAAGATGTCACGCAGGCGGATCTCGTCCAGCGAGAGCGCACGAATGACCGTGACCGAGGTCTGTCCGCCCGCATTACCGCCCGAATTCATCAGCATGGGCATGAAGGCGGTGAGCAGCACATAACCGGAGAGAAGGCCGTCAAAGTGTGTGATGATGCTGCCGGTGAACGTGGCCGAAAGCATCAGAAGCAACAGCCAGGGAATGCGTTTTTTGTAGATCGAGGGTACCGTGTCCTTCATATAGGGCTTGTCCGAGGGCGCAATACCTGCCATCTTTTCGATGTCCTCGGTGGCCTCCTCGGTCAAAACGTCCACCGCGTCGTCGACCGTGACGATACCCACAAGCCGCCCCTCGTTATCCACGATGGGAAGCGCCAGAAGGTCATAACGCGAGATGATCTCTGCCACCTCCTCGCGGTGCTCGTGTGTGGTGGCCGACAGAATGTCGGTCTCCATAATGTCGCCAATGCGCGTGTCCTCGGTGGCAAACAGAAGATCGCGAAGCGAAACGATGCCGCGAAGCATGGAGTGCCCGTCGGTGATGTACGCCACATAGACGGTCTCCTTGTCAATACCTGTGCCGCGAATGTGCTCCACGGCCTCTTTTACCGTAAAGCTTTCCTTAAGGCTGAGAAATTCGGCGGTCATGACGCTGCCTGCCGAGCCTTCGGGGTAGCTGAGGAATTTGTTGATGAGCGTACGCGTTTCGGGCGAGGCGCGCCTGAGAATGCGCTTGACCATGCTCGCCGGGAGCTCCTGGAGCATATCGACCGCATCGTCGACCGCCAACTCATCCAGGATCTGACCCAGGCGCGTGTCTGCCGTCGAAAGCACGATCTTTTCCTGCACGTCCGAGTCCAGCTCCGCAAACGCGTCGGCCGCCACGTCCTTGGGAAGAAGGCGGAAGGCGGTCAGAAGCATCTCGTCGTCCAGCTCCGAAAGAAAGTCCGCCAGGTCAACGGGCGTAATGTCTGTGGCCGTTTCAACAAAACTTCGGTGCTTTTTCTCCACAAGAAGCGCGTGAAGCTCTTCAAATTTTTCAAGCATCTCTGCCATAGCATTGCCCTCCTTTGACGGAATTTTATATTCCATTATACACCCTTAGTCCCTTCTCTGTCAAGCAAAATCCTCCGCGATTTCAAATTTTGATTTGTCGGTGGGGGAACGTGCCTGTGGCGGCCAGCCTTTTAAAAAAGGCTGGGCGAAAACTTTTGCAGAATGGGTCTGCACAAGCTATACGTCATTTTGAGCCGCGAGCCTCGATGCGGAAAAGAGAGCGAGCTCTCTTTGTCCGCTTCGAGGC
>JAGAUC010000156.1 GCA_017621015.1 Clostridia bacterium
AAGATCCGCATCAACCCCGGCAACATCGGAAACGACGAGCGCGTGGCCGAGGTGGTCCGTGCCTGCCGCGAGCGGCAGATCCCCATTCGCATCGGTGTAAACAGCGGTTCCCTTGAAAAGCATATTTTGGAAAAATACGGCGCCCCGACCCCCGAGGCGCTTTGTGAAAGCGCTTTGTATCACGTCCGATTGCTGGAAAAGCACGGCTTTGAGGACATTGTGATCTCCAACAAGGCCTCGGACGTGGAGGGAATGATCCGCGCCAACCGCCTGCTGGCGGCGCGCGTACCGTATCCGCTCCATCTGGGCGTGACCGAGGCGGGAAGCTACCGCCGGGGGCTTGTTAAGAGCTCGATCGGCATTGGAGCCCTTTTGGCGGACGGAATCGGAGATACCCTCCGTGTTTCACTCACCGATGATCCCTGCCTTGAGGTGGATTCGGCAAAAGAGATTTTGAATGCGCTTTCCATCGAAGGGCAGAGCGGAATGAATATCGTCAGCTGTCCTACCTGCGGAAGAACCAAAATCGACCTCATTTCGCTTGTGAAGCGCTTTGAGGAGGCGGTGGACCGCGAGGGACTTCGCGATGTCCCCGTTCACGTAGCCCTGATGGGCTGCGCGGTCAACGGTCCCGGCGAGGCGAGAGAGGCCGACATCGGCATTGCCGGCGGTGAGGGAGAGGCGCTTTTGTTCGCCCACAGCGAGATCCTCGGCAAGGTGCGCGAGGAGGACGTGATCGACACGCTCATCGAAAAGATAAAAGACTGGAAGAAAAAGAGAGGTTGACCATGGCAGAGAAGGGATTCTTTGACATTTTTGATTTATATAAGCCAACGGGCGCCGTCTACTCGGAGCTCGCCTCTGCTACGGGCATTTCGGTGCGCGCGGACAGAGAACGACGCTACCTTGAGATCCTGTGCCGTTTTTCGCGCCTTGTAGATAAGGAGCTTTTGTATGAGGCCGAGGCCAAAATGGCAGAGGTCTACCGTATGAATTCGGTTCGCATCCTGCCAAGGTATCCGAGCGAGTGCTTTGATGAGGAGTATCTTTCGCAGGTGCTACTGGAGGCCGAGCGCATCGGTCTTGTTGCCAAGGGCTTTTTCTCGCATTATGACCTTCACATTGAGGGCAATCGTATTACGATTTCGATTCCGTTCGGCGAGGGCGGTGTGCACCTTTTGTACGATGCCAAAACCCCTTCGGTGATCGAGCGTATTTTGAAATCGGAATTTGATTTAAATTTTGAAGTTAAGATCGAGCAGAACGAGGGGGCGCCCCTGTATATGCAGGACATTCAGACGCGTGAAATGGAGCGGCTTGATGCCGAGGTGCGCGCCGCAAGCCTTGCTTATGCAAGCCGCCCGCGCGGCGGAAGTGAAAGCGCCTATGCGCCGTCGGCGGTATCTGCTACGCCTGCCGAGCCGTCTCTGCCACGTGTAGCATCGCTTCTCAAGGAGGGACAACCCCCTACGCTTGAGAATGGGATTTTTACCTCGGGCTATATTCGTTTTGATCTGAACGAGGCCAATTTTGCCATCGGCGAGCCCTTTGAGCTTGTACCGATCGCACTTTCCGAGATGACCCATCCGATGCGAGCAACGCTGGTCGGTGAGGTGTTCGGCTTTTCGCAGGAGGCCAATCGCACCGGTGATAAAATACATACCGTGTATAACATTACCGACGGATATACCTCGCTTGAGGTGCACCACTCTTTTATGGAGCCCGAGGACGCCAAGCAACTGGCCTCGGTGGTTTCCAATGGGACCTGTGTGGCTCTCAAGGGCTATGCCAAGCACGAAACGCGCCGCGGAAAGACCGACGAGGATCTGGTTTTCTTCCCGTCAAGCATAGCCGTTGTTTCCAAAATCAAGCGTAAGGATAACGCTCCCAAAAAGCGTGTGGAGCTTCATTTGCATACCAATATGTCGGCGATGGATGCCCTGATCGCCCCCGATGATGCTGTCAAGACCGCCAAGGCGTGGGGACATCCTGCCGTGGCGATTACTGACCACGGAAACCTTCAGGGCTTTCCCGATGCCATGCTGACCGCCGAGAAGATCGGAGATATCAAGGTCATTTACGGTATGGAGGCGTACTTTGTCAACGATACCGCAAGTGCCGCCAGCGGACACATCAATACCGGATTTAACGATGAGATGGTCATTTTTGATATCGAGACCACCGGTCTTTCGGTGCTCAACTGCAGCATTACCGAGATTGGTGCGGTCAAGATCAAAAAGGGCAAGGTGATCGATCGCTTCAACACCTTTGTCAATCCCGAAATGCCCATCCCCGAGGAGATCGTAAAGCTTACCTCGATTACCGACGATATGGTCAAGGATGCGCCGCTTGTGGGCGACGCGCTAACGGCGTTTTTCTCCTTTACGGGAAGTGACCTCCTTGTGGCACACAATGCCAATTTTGACATCGGTTTTATTCGCCATTTTGCAGAAAAATCCGGGCTTCCGTTCCCAAATACCCACCTGGACACGCTGGCGCTTTCGCGCTTCCTCAATCCCGATCTCAAGAATCATAAGCTGGACACGCTGGCAAAGCTTTACGAGCTTGGGGATTTCAACCACCACAGAGCCTGCGATGACGCGGAGATGCTGGCTCACATTTTCTTCTGTATGATCAAACGTATGAAGGAAATGGATATGAACAGCTTTGCGGACATGCACAATGAAATGGTTGCAAAATCCGATCCCTTAAAGCTTCCTACCTACCACCAGATCCTTCTGGTCAAGAACAAGGTGGGACTGAAAAATCTTTATAAGCTGGTTTCCTACGGATATTTGAAATACTACAAACGTAATCCGCGTGTTCCCAAGTCGGAGCTGGAAAAGCACCGCGAGGGACTCATTGTCGGCTCGGCCTGCGAGGCGGGCGAGCTGATGCGCGCGATCATTGAAAACAAGACCGAGGCCGAGATCGAGGAGATCGTAAATTTCTACGATTATCTGGAGATCCAGCCCATCTGCAACAACCGCTTTATGATCGAAGAGGGTATTGTGGCAAACGACGAGGGACTTCGCAACCTCAACCGCCGCATCGTGGCGCTGGGCGAGAAGTACAACAAGCCCGTTGTTGCCACCTGTGACGCGCACTTCAAGGATAAAGAGGACGAGATCTACCGTAAGATCCTTCTGGCAGGCATGAAGTTCAAGGACGCCGATAAGGATGTCGGTATCTACTTCCGTACCACCGAGGAGATGCTGGAGGAGTTTGCTTATCTCGGCGAGCAAAAGGCCTACGAGGTCGTGGTGGAAAATACCAACATGATCGCGGATATGATCGAGGATGACGTACGTCCCATCCCGAAGGGCACGTATACCCCCAATATGGAGGGCGCAGAGGATGACCTTCAGCGCATTTGCTGGGAAAATGCCAAAAAGCGCTACGGCGAGCCGCTTCCCGAGATCGTGGAAAAGCGTTTGGCAAGAGAGCTGGATTCCATTATCAAAAACGGCTTTGCCGTTCTGTATATGATTGCGCAAAAGCTGGTGTGGTATAGCGAGAGCGAGGGCTACCTCGTTGGCTCGCGTGGCTCGGTCGGCTCGTCCTTTGTCGCGTCAATGGCAGGTATTTCCGAGGTGAATCCTCTGCCGCCCCACTACTACTGTCCGAATCCCGAATGTAAGCATTCGGAATTCTTTACCGACGGAAGCGTCGGCTCGGGCTTTGACCTACCCGATAAGGTCTGTCCCAAGTGCGGCACGCCCTACCAGGCCGACGGACACGACATCCCCTTCGAGACCTTTCTTGGCTTCCACGGCGACAAGTCGCCCGATATCGACCTTAACTTCTCGGGTGACGTTCAGGGACGAGTGCACAAGTACACCGAGGAGCTGTTTGGCGCGGAGAACGTCTTTAAGGCGGGAACCATCGGTACGGTCGCCGATAAAACAGCGTACGGATACGTGAAAAAGTACCTGGAGGAGAAGGGCATCAGCCTCTCGCGCGCCGAGATCAACCGCATGGTTGACAAATGTGTGGGCATCAAGCGTACCACAGGTCAGCACCCGGGCGGTATCATCGTTGTTCCCCGTGAATACGAGGTCTACGATTTCACGCCCGTTCAGCACCCGGCCGACGATGCCAATTCCAACATCGTTACCACGCACTTTGCGTTCTCCTACCTTCACGATACCATCCTCAAGCTCGATGAGCTGGGACACGATATTCCGACCAAATATAAGTATCTTGAGCGCTTCAGCGATACAAGTGTCCTGGACGTCAAGATGAACGACCCCAAGAACTACGATCTCTTTTTGTCCCTAAAGCCGCTGGGGCTTACGCCCGACGATGTTGGTTATAATATCGGAACGGTGGGCATTCCCGAGTTCGGTACACGCTTTGCTATGAAGATGCTTGAGGATGCTAAGCCCAGATCCTTTGCCGACCTTTTGCAGATCTCGGGTCTTTCGCACGGAACCGACGTTTGGACAACCAACGCGCAGGATCTCATCAAGAACGGAACCTGTACCATTTCCCAGGTTATCGGATGCCGTGACAACATCATGAACGACCTTATTGCCTGGGGTCTTGAAAAGGAGCTTGCGTTCAAGATCATGGAATCGGTCCGAAAGGGTAAAGGCCTTAAGCCCGAGTGGGAAGAGGAGATGAAGGAGCATAACGTGCCGGAATGGTATATGGGCTCCTGCAAAAAGATCAAATATATGTTCCCGAAGGCACATGCGGCGGCCTACGTGATGTCGGCCATCCGCCTTGCCTGGTATAAGATCTACAAGCCGGTCGCCTTCTATTGCTCCATTTTCACCGTGGCACCCAACGGCTTTGATGCTGAGATCGCAAGCCGCGGTAAGAGCTTTGTGCTGGATACCATCAAGGACATCGATAAGCGAAACAACGCCCACGAGGCGTCGCCCAAGGAGGTCAGCTCGATCCCCACGCTTCAGATGATTGCCGAGTGCTGGGCGCGCGGCATTAAGTTCCTGCCGGTCAACGTTGAAAAGTCGCACGCGTTTATGTTTTTGCCGGAGGACGGCAACATTCGTATGCCGTTTTCGGCGCTGACGGGTCTTGGCGAAAACGCAGCCGCCAACATCATTGCGGCGCGCGAGGAATGCCCGTTTTCCTCGATCGAGGATCTGCAGATCCGAGGCAAGGTTACCAAGAGCGTGATCGAGACGCTTAAGAAAAATCGTGTATTGGATGGCCTGAGCGAAACCAATCAGCTTTCCTTTTTCTGATTTTTTCTTGAAGGTTCGACCTTTGCTGTCAAAATCCGCACACGGTGCATAGTATATTACGGAGAGAGGCTATAGCCCTCTCCGTAATCTATTTTATGGAGGAGAAATCTATGCCTGAAAACAGATTTCCGTGCGGTCTGAACAGTCCGTCGGGCAGAGAGCTGATTTCGATCGAGACCAATCGCATTCTGGACTCCTGCCGCGACCGTGATTGCTTTGAAAATGTTCGCGTTTTGCTTACCGATTTCGGATATGAGATCCTGGAGCACACCTCCTCGGTGCGCGTTCGCTATTCCGAGCTTGTGTCTGCCAACATTTGTGTGGACCCGGTTCGCTTTAACCAGGGCTTTTACTCGGTAAATATCAAGTTCTTCGTCAAGCTTTGCTTTGAGGCCTGCGTGGGTGGTCACGCGCAGGAATTTGACGGTGTTGCAGTTCTTGAAAAGAGTGTAGTTCTGTTCGGCGGTGAGAGCCGGATCAGCACCTTCCGCAGTAGTCCGAACGCTTCGTGCGACTACTGCGCCGAGCCGTCCCCGTGCGCTTGCACCAAGAATAACCCCGTTGCCGTGGTCGACGTGGTCGAGCCCATCATTCTCGGCGTTCGTGTGCTGGAGAAGCGGAGCGAATGCTGTGCTTGCTGCTGCTGCGCCTGTGACGTGCCCCAGAGCGTTTCGTCCTGTGTCAACGGCGTTCTGAACGACGGCGGCGATGACGGAAAGTATCTTGCCGTTTCGATCGGTCTTTTCTCGGTCGTCCGCATTGTGCGCGCCGGTCAGTATCTTATCAATGCTACCGAGTATTCGGTGCCCGATAAGGAATGCGTTTCGCCCACCAACGACGATCCCTGCGGCATCTTTTGCTCGATGCCGTTCCCGACCGCGGAGTTCAGTCCTGAGGGAAAGCCCGGCCATCCGGCACCTGCCGCCGGTAAGGGCTGTAATTGCTGATAACCAAAAAAACAAGTCCGCTTTTTAGCGGACTTGTTGTTATTTTATGATGAAATCGCACCGTTCTTTGGCGTGGGTCAGCTCGAAATACCGATTTTCAAGAGGGATCCATTCGCTGAAAAAACGGTCGGCTGTTTGCGGGTTTCTTTTGAGAATTCGAGCTCGTGGCCTTTCGGATTCAATGTCCAAAAATACCGAAAGGTCATAGAAGTGCGATAGCTCGGGGTGCATGGAATACGCGCCCTCGATCACGGTAAGCCTTTTTGGGAAAAGGCAGATGGGTGGTTCTATTGTCTTGGCTTTGCAGTCAAAGCGTCGGTATTCAATGGGCTTTGCTGTGCTGAGCGGAAGCAAGACCTCCTCAAGAAAGCGCTCGCGATCCACGTTGCCGCCCGGCTCCCTAAGGCGTGCGTCGGTGCGCTGATGAGGCTGAAGAAAGAAATCGTCCATATGAAGCACCGTGGCATCATACCGCATCTCCAGAAGTTGGGCAAGCGTGGTTTTTCCGCTTGCGCTCCCACCCTCAATGGCAAGACGTATCGGCGCGTTTTTCAGCCTCTCGTCAAGTAGCTCCAAAAGCTCACTTTGACAGATCTCTCTCATAGCGACTCTCCTTGCATTTGCCGATCGGCGATCAAAACCAAAACGGGAACAAGGACGATCTGAATCACAATGGCGGGGATTGCGTTTGTCACCGCCCCGGCAACAAAGGCCGCCGCGGTAAAGCTTCCGCCCGTGGCGCCAAGGCAAACAAACATAGCCGCGCCCCAGACAAGGCGTCCTGCGATCATGGCAATCAGCAGCGAGAGGTAAATGAAGACCTTTTTTCGGGGCAATAGCCTATGCATCAGCCCGCAGATCGCGCCGTAAACGGCAAGCTCAACCGCCATGCATACCGCGCTTGGAAAGAAATGCGGCATTCCAACGGTCAGCGAGCGAAACAGCGGCGCCACAAAGCCCACCGCAAGCCCCCACGGCCAGCCGCAGATAAAGCCGCAAAGCAGCACCGGGATGTGCATCGGGCAGAGCATATTGCCGATCTCACGCATTTGTCCCGTAACAAAGGGGAGCAGGTAAGCCAGCGCCAGAAACAACGCGGCAAGAATCAGTTTTTTGGTTCGGTTTTGATATATCATGCTGAAATCCTTACAAAAGAATGGTGTCATCGTTTCCGATGACACCATTATAGCATATTCTTTGGGAAAAGTCTACACCTTTTCTCCGATTACGATCTTGCCGTCCACAAGAACCTTCTGCATTTGAATATCGTCATTAAAAATGCAGATGTCCGCGTCATAGCCGACCTTTAGCTCGCTTTTTTTCACGTCAAGATTCATCATTTTGAGCGGATTTACAGTCATCATACGGATCGCATCGGGTAGAGAAACGCCGCACGCCACCATATTACGTACCAAGCGGTCAGCGGTAGCCACGCTTCCGGCAAAGCCGCTTTTGTCGACCATCTTTGCCACGCCGTCTTCAACGATAACGGGCAAGGGATCCTCACGGCTTCCGAGGAAGCTTTCACTTACATTTTGACCCGCCGCGCGCATAGCATCGGTGATGAGCGCGACCGTGCTTGTTTTTTTGAATTTGGCCACATAGGCCAGAAGATTCAGCGGCAAATGACAGCCGTCCGCGATGATCTCCACGTTCATATCGTCGATAAAGTAGGCGGCCTCAAGCACACCTGCCACGCGAAAGCCTCCGCGGCGCACGATGGAGCTTGTGGCGGAGTACAGATGTGTAACGTGACGGTAGCCCATGTCAAACGCCCTCACAACCGTGTCAAAATCGGCGTTGGAGTGCGCAATGCTGAGCGCAAAGCCCTCCTCCCGGGCAACCTTTGCAAAGCGCTCTGCGCCCTCAAGCTCGGGAGCAACGCTCCAGCGTTTGATGTTGCCGTCCGCCGCCTTAAGGATGGCGCGGTATTCCGCCTCGTCAAAGGCGCGGATATGCTCGGGCTTTTGCGCGCCTGCTTGCTCGGGCGAGATGTAAGGCCCCTCAACGTGAATGCCAAGCAGGTTTGCGCGTACGCGCGGATCCTTTTTGGCGAGCTTGTAGTTTTTGATGGCGCGAAGGAGCGCGTCGGTGCCGGCGGAGAGCAGGGTGGGCATCACCGAGGTCGTGCCGTGCCTAAGATGCGCCTCTGTGGCGTTCACGTAATCCTCGGGGGAGCCGTCCATATAGTCGCTTCCGCCGCCACCGTGCTGATGGATGTCTACAAACCCGGCCGACACGAAAAGTTCGCTCGCGTCGATGACCCGATAGTCGGGCGAGGATAGCGCCTCTCTTCCTATGATTTCTTCAATTTTTCCTTCCGAGATCAGAAGGTCTTTTTCCAAAATTCCGTTTTCGGCGATCAGACGGCCGCCGTGAATACGATATTTCATAACAGTACCTCATTGTCTGCGTGTGCTTGAAGCGTAAGTGCCATGTGGGAGGAGGCGAGAATGTTTTCGGTCATATCCCGTGTGTTGTTTTGAATTTCCTTGGCAAATTCGGAGAGATAGTCTCCGCCTATCGTTAGCTCTGTGTATTTTATCGGCTCGGTTTGTCCTTCGGCATACACTGTTACCGCCGCCTCGGCCCAGTTGAAGGTAAGCAGGCCCTTTTCACACCAGATGCGAAATTCCCAGTAGGAGGGAAGACAAAAGGCGGACGGTGAGGGTGCAGAGTAGGAGACGTCTGCTATAACTCCGGCACCTCCCTCAAGACGCGCCATAAACAGGGCGCAATCCTTGAAGTCCTTGTCCTTGTAAGCATAGGAGTTCCAGACGCGAGCCGCATCGATGCTTGTAAACTCTCTGCGCGTGAGCATCCGTACAAGATCGACGCCGTGAATGGCCAGATCGTTGATCGTACCGCCGTGCATTCCTTTTTCAAAATACCACGTGGGTCGCGTGCCGTAGGCAAGTGGGTGTTGGCCGTTAAAGGCAACGTTTCGTATCTCGCCGAGCACGCCGCTATGAAGGATCTCGCACGCCTTCACGGTTTGCGGAAGATACCGAAGATCCAGCATACACGCGATCTTGCGGTTCTTTTCCCGGGAAATGCTTGCAATCTCCTCAAGCTCCTTGGGGCTTGTGCAGATGGGCTTATCGGCAATGACGTGCTTGCCGGCACGGAGCGCCTTCAGGATCATTTGTCCGCGCTCGCCGTAGGCATTGCCGATGGCTACGGCATCGATGTCGGTCTTAAGCCACTCCTCATAGGTTTTCTCCGAGAAGGTTGCGCCGAGTTTTTTCTCGGCTGCTCTCCGAGCCTCACCGTGAGGCTCGATACAACCGGCGACCTCCGCTATGTCCGAGGAGGCCACCCTTTGGTAAAGGCCCTCAATGTGTCCGTGGCGAAAGCCGTTAAATAAAATCTTAAGCTTCATCTCAAAGAACCTCTGCCGCGCTGTCCTTATCCAGAAACATCTTGGCATCGCCGTGCTTGCGAAGCGCGGTGGCTGGACAGACCTCACCGTACTCGCCCTCAAGCATAGCCTTTACCGCATGGGCCTTTGTGGAAGCGGGAACGGTGCAGATCAGGTGCCCGGCGGACATAAGCGCAGGCACGGTCAGCGTCAGCGCATATTTCGGAACGTCGTCAAAGGTGGGAAAGCAGCCATCGTGCACCTGTTGCATACGGCAGGTATCGTCGAGCTCTACCTTTTTGATAAGCTTTGTGTCGTGGAAATCGGCAACAGGCGGATCGTTGAAGGCGATGTGTCCGTTCTCACCGATGCCCATACAGACCACGTCGGGCGGATTTTTGCGGAGCAGCTCGGCATAAGCCTCACACGCCTTTTCTGCCGGGAGCGTGGCAGGGATGTAGTTGACCGAGGCAAAGGGCGCAAGCGAAAAGATGTGGTCATTCAGATAGCGGGCAAAGGATTGCTCGTCTTTGATACTGAGCCCTGCATATTCATCCATATGGTAGGCGTGTACTCGGGAGAAGTCCACGTTCTCCGCAAGGAGTGCGGCAAGCGTTTCATTCTGCGAGGGGGCAGCGGCAAAAATGACGTTGGCATAGCCCTTTTTATCCAGGGTCTCCCGAATGGCCTTTGCCGCCGCCTGTCCTGCAGCGCTTCCCATTTCGGTACGTGTTTCATATATATATGTGGTAAGCTTCTCGGTTTGAATGGTTTTGATCAGCATAGCGACCTCCTTTAATCATACTCAACCGAAAGGGGATTTTCGGCGTGGCAGGCCTCAATGATGCGAACGGTTTGCGCCGCCATTTCGGGCGTGACTGTCAGGGGCTTGCCGTCAAGAATGGCGCCGTAAAGCATTTGATAAAAATCGTGCACTGCCATATCAAAGGACGAGCCCTCGATCGCGCCCTCCTCCTCGGTAAACTCCAGCTTTTCAGAGCAATAGGCCGGGTCGCCGTTGGCCTTAGCCAAAGTGCCCGCCACCACGGGGCGCTCGGGGTAGGCCGAGAAGTCCTCGATGTATTTGAGGCGGTACTTAGCGTTGGTGGACATCAGCGTACCCTTGGAGCCGTAGATCTTAAAGACATAGTCGCCTGCATACGCATCGGCGGAAATCACCTCAATGTCAATGGTTGGCTTGTCCTTGGCGGCAATGATGAGCTTGGCATAGTCGTCACCGTCGCCGCTGGTGAGAATTCTTCCCAGCGAGGAGAAGGCCACCCTTGCCGTCTGGTCCCAATCAATGAGAGCCAATGCCTGTCCAATGGGATGAGGGCCGGTATTATAAAGACCGCCTGCGCACTTGCTTTGGAGCGTCTGCCAGTCCCAACGGCGCGCAAAGCCCGAATACTTGATGTTGATCTGGTGCACCTTGCCCAGCTTTCCGCTTTCGATTATTCTTTTGACATTGAGGAAGGCAGGGGTTATGATGGTCTGTTGGAATGCCGCGACCAAAACGCCGTGCTTTTTGGCAGTGCGGATCAGATCCATGCACTCATAGTAGGAGCGTCCGAACGGCTTTTCCGAAAGAACGTTAAAGCCGTGCTCCAGAAGATCCTTGGTGATGGGGTAGTGCATCTGTGAGAAGGTAGCATTGACCACAAGGTCGATGTCCTTACGTCCAAAGAGCTCGGTGTAATCGGTATAGGTATCACAGCCAAACTCACGCGCGGCTTTTTCGCGTCGGTAGTCGTCCTTTTCCACAACCGCGACGACCTGGCAAAAGGTGTTGGCCTCACTAAGCAAAAAAGCACCGTGGATGTCGCGTCCGCTTCGGCCTTGACCGAGAATGGCAATTCGCAATTTCTTCATAATAATAAAATCCTCCCGTTTGGATTTGTTTTTTCTTAGTATATCACGATAAAAATATAAATGGAATTGCACATTTTATTATTTTTATTGCAATTTTTACTTTTTTGTGCTATACTGAACGAGAGGTGATGTTATGTTTCGGAAAGAGATTGGAAAAGCCGTTGTGGAGGTATCACACAAGCGGATCGAAAAGCCGCGGAAAAGCGTGTATTTTAACCACATCCACAACCATTGCGAGCTGTTACTTTTTTTGAGTGGAGAGGCGGACTATAATATCGACGGACAGGTCTATAAGCCACGGCCCTACGATCTGCTTTTTATTCCTGCGGCTACGTATCACTATCTGATCCCGACCGATTCCTGCCCGTATGAAAATTATGTCATCGGCATCGATCCCTCGGAGATCTCCGCGCAGTATGAAACGCTCTTTTCGCCGCCGCTCATGATAAATATCAAGGAGGACGCCGAGTTCAAGGGCTTCTTCTCCCGTCTGGACATGTATGCGGAGCGCTACTCGAAGGAGGATTTTGACGTCTGTGCCAAGGCCTTGATCCTTGAGCTTGTTACTTATTGCGCTTACCGAAAGCACGAGATGCGCTCGGTGCACAGCGGAAGCCTTGTGCACGTGGAGGAAATGATCGCTTACATTTCGGAGCACCTGGAGGAAAGGCTTGACGCCGATCGTATTGCCCGCCATTTTTTGCTCTCGCGCTCTTATGTGCAAAATTTGTTTTCGCAAAACATGCACATCGGACTCAAAAAATATATCACACAAAAGAAGATATACGCCGCTCATGCCGACCTGCTTCGCGGTATGAGCCCAAATGTCGTTTGTGAGAAATACCAATTTGGTGACTACTCGCTCTTCTACCGTACCGACAAAAAAACCTTCGGCATATCGCCGCGGGAGGTCAAATGAAAAAATTCGAACGCCTTTGGCGTTCGGATTTTTACTGTTTGGTGCGGGTGACAGGGGTCGAACCTGCACGAATGAACATAAGATCCTAAATCTTACGCGTCTGCCAATTCCGCCACACCCGCATAT
>JAGAUC010000157.1 GCA_017621015.1 Clostridia bacterium
ATTCCGCACGGCGGCTTTGTCATCCGAAGCGGCAAGACCGGTCTTGAGGGTGAGCACAGCCACGTGATCGAATATCGCTTAAAGCTCGACTCCAACCCCGAGTTTACCTCGTCGGTGCTGGTGGCGTACGCCAGAGCGGCGGTGCGCCTGCACAGAGAGGGTGCTACGGGTGCCAAGACCGTGCTGGATATTCCGCCCGCGTACCTCTCCCCCAAGAGTGGCGAGGAGCTCAGAGCCGCGCTTTTGTAATGAGCAAAAAGCAAAAATTCAAAGCAAATCTCAAAAAAACCGTTTGGTTTATCCTCAACCCGCGCCTGCTTTTTTGCGTGGGGCTTGCCTGGATGATCACCAACGGCTGGGCGTACGTTCTTCTGGGTCTGGGTACCTGGATGGATGTTGGATGGATGATGGCGGTCTCGGGGGCGTATCTTGCCTTTTTATGGTTTCCGTTTTCGCCCGAAAAGATCGCTACCTTTGCCATTTCGCTGGCGCTTCTGAAGCTTTTGTTCCCGCGTGACGAGAAAACGCTGGCGGTGCTTCGGGCGTGGCATAAAAAGGCCATGGATGCCTTTCGGAGGCGGCGAACCAAAAAGAAAAAAACAGATACGGGAGACAAGGATGCACAACGAGCTGACAAGGGTTGACATTGAAAAGCTGAAGGAAGAGCTGGAATACCGCCGCACACTGGTGCCGGGGCTTCGTGAGGAGGTCAAGCGCACACGTGAGTACGGCGATCTTTCGGAGAACGACGAATACAAGAGCGCCAAGCGCGACTACAACCGAAACAAGAGCCGCATGCGCTATCTGGAGAATATGATCGAGACGGCGGTGGTCATTGACATCGCTTCCGAGGAGGGCGTGGTCGGTCTGTTCGACTACGTGGAGATCTACTACCCCGAGGATGATGAGACGCGCGAGGTGCGCATTGTCACCACGCTTCGCAACGACGTGCTGAGCGACTGCATCTCCAAGGAGTCGCCGTTTGGCAAGGCGCTTTTGGGCGCGAGGGTCGGCGATACGGTGACTGTTCACGTCAACGAACGCGTCAGCTACCCCGTAGAGATCCGCGCAATAAAAAAGGGTGAGGACGATGCCTCACTCTCAATTACTCAATAAGATTATTGAAGGGTCAAATTACCGCATCCGCGCCAAGCTGCGACAGAATGTAGTCGGGCTCGTCGCCCGGGGGGATGCCGAGTGAAAGGGAGATTTCGCCGTGAATGCTGTGAAGGGCGATCTGCAGCGTTTCGCTGTCCGAAAGCGAAAGGTGGCGGCCGCTTTGCTCCAGGGTCTTCTTCTGAACAAGGAGGCAACGGATGAGCGAAAGAAGCTCCGGGGGCCTACCCTCGGTCAGAATGTCGCGAAAGGTGACAAGGCGGGTCTTGCGGTCACTGTCCCAGGTCATGGGTGTGGAAAGGTGCTCCTTTAGTACCGTCTCGATCTCCTCCCTTGTCATAAGATAGCGAAGGCGCGCGGTAAGCGTCTCGTTGTTACAGGGAACAAAGGTGAGCGAGCCCTTGTCCGAGAGGGGACGAAGGGTGTAGTAGGGCTGATCGGGTGCTCCAAAGTCAATGGGGCCGATCTCTTCAATTTGGCAGATGCCGCCGGTGCCGTAAACGACGCGGTCTCCCTTTTGAAACAGACGGTTTGTCATGCCGACCTCCTTAGAAGATAAGTACTACCTATATTTTACCAAATTTTAAGGGTACTCGGCAAGGGCTAATTTTCACAAAAAAACAAAATGAACAAGGATAAAAATTTGCAAAAACGCTTGCAAGGGCGAAAAACGGAGGTTTCTATGAGCAACATTGGCTTTTCGGCGGCGGACATTCTGCTTCCGGATTTTGAAAAGATCGAGGGCGAGAAATGGGCAGTGGTCGCGTGTGACCAGTTCACCAGCGAGCCCGAATACTGGGAAAAGGCAGAGGCCATTGTGGGTGACAGCCCCTCGGCGCTTCGCCTGATTTTGCCCGAGGTCTATCTGGCCGAGACCGAGGCGCGTGTGCCTGTCATCAACGCGACCATGCGCGAGTATCTGGACGGCGTACTGTCCGAGCATAGGGACAGCATGATCTACCTGGAGAGAGTGCAGTCGGACGGCAAGGTGCGGCAGGGCCTTATTGGCAAGATCGACCTTGAGACTTACGATTACAAGAAGGGGGCCACCTCGATGGTGCGCGCCACCGAGGGAACGGTGGCCGAGCGCATTCCGCCCCGTGTGGCCATTCGGCGTGACGCGGCGCTTGAGCTTCCGCACGTGATGGTGCTGATCGACGACGAGCAAAGGACGGTCATCGAGCCGCTTGCGGCGCGCAAGGATGCAATGAAGGCGGCGTACGATTTCGATCTGATGCTGGGCGGCGGACACGTTTCGGCCTGGCTGCTCGGCGCGGACGAGCAGGCGCGCGTGCTTGCGGCGCTTGAGGTGCTGGCCGCACCGGGCGCGATGAAGGCACGTTACGGTGTGGAGGCCGCGCCGCTGGTCTTTGCGGTGGGCGACGGCAATCACTCGCTCGCCTCGGCCAAGGCGGCGTACGAGGAGGTCAAGGCGGCTCTCGGCGCGGAAGCGGCGAAGGATCATCCGGCGCGCTATGCACTTGTGGAGCTGGTCAATCTGCACGATACGGCGCTGGAGTTTGAGCCCATCTACCGCGTGCTGTTCGGCGTAGATGCTAAGGACGTGATGAGCGAATTTGAAAAATATGCGGCCTCGCTGGCGGGCGATGCTGAGGAGCAGAAGGTACTTCTTGTGGGCGCTTTTGATGACCGCGAGGTTGCTGTGAAGCATCCGACAAGTCAGTTGACGGTTGGCACGGTGGGGGATTTCATTGACGGTTACCTGAAAACGCACCCCCGCGCCTTTGTCGACTACATTCACGGCATCGAGTCCACGCGCAAGCTTTCGTCAAGAGCGGACGCCATCGGCTTCCTTTTCGACGGTATGACCAAAAATCAGCTGTTTAAGGCGGTCATCTGCGACGGCGCACTGCCGCGCAAGACCTTCTCGATGGGCCACGCCGAGGATAAACGCTACTACCTCGAGTGCAGAAAAATTAAATAAATTGCAGTTTGTCGGTCTGTTTTGCTTGCACGGGGAACGTGCCTCCGGCGG
>JAGAUC010000158.1 GCA_017621015.1 Clostridia bacterium
CTCATATGAAAACCAGGAACCGCTCTTTTTGATCAGATCGAGAGCAATGGCGATATCCACCACCTCGCCGATCCTCGAAATGCCCTTGCCGTAAAGAATATCAAACTCTGCCACCTTAAAGGGCGGCGCCACCTTGTTCTTAACGATCTTACACTTGACACGGTTTCCGTAAATATCGTTTCCGTTTTTGAGCTGTTCAGTCTTTCGGATATCGATACGCACCGACGCATAGAATTTAAGCGCCCGTCCGCCCGTCGTGGTCTCGGGATTTCCGTATATCACGCCCACCTTCTCACGAAGCTGGTTGATGAAAATGACGATGGCATTACTCTTGGAGATAACGGCCGACAGCTTTCTCATCGCCTGCGACATCAGGCGTGCCTGCGCGCCTACCTGAGAAGCGCCCATATCGCCCTCCAGCTCCTGTCTGGGAACAAGTGCCGCCACCGAGTCGATGACCACAACGTCGATCGCGCCCGAGCGCACAAGCGCCTCGGTGATCTCAAGGGCATCCTCACCGCAGTCGGGCTGGGAAACCAAAAGATTGTCAATATCTACACCCAGCGCCTTGGCATACACGGGATCCAGCGCGTGCTCAGCGTCGATAAACGCCGCCTCACCGCCTGCCTTCTGCACCTCAGCCACGATATGCAGAGCCACCGTGGTCTTACCCGAGGATTCCGGGCCAAAGATCTCCACGATACGTCCGCGCGGTACGCCGCCAATGCCCAGCGCCATATCCAGCGCGATCGAGCCGGTGGATACCGCCTGCACCGCCATATGGGTGTTGGCGCCCAGCTTCATAACCGCGCCCTCGCCGTAATTTCTCTCAAGCTGTGCGATCGCCGTGTCCAGCGCCTTGAGCTTCGCCTCTTTATCGTCGGTCACAACGACCGTTTTCGGTGCCTTTTTGGTTGCCATAGTGTCATTTCCTTTCCAAAATCTCACTTGAAATCACTTTAACGTACTGATTATACCTCTTTTTTTGCTTCTTGTCAATACTTTTTCGCTATATTTTTTCTTAAAAAGGAAATTATTTTCATTTCGGCCTTGAGAAATGAAGAAATCTATTCCCAAAAAGGAACCGATACCGCAAAAATGTTTATTTTCCGAAATCGGAATTTTAATTTACATAAAAACAATTTTTAAAACAACAAAAATCCAAATAAAGAAGAAATTTTGTTCGTGTACTATAAAAATCGGCTAAACCAAAGGCTTAGCCGATTTTTCCATATTATATTACGTCCACACTCGCCACGATGGCGGCATCGCGATCCTGCGGCGCATTGGTGGCAAAGACCACACTCGCTGCACCCTCGCCGATACCGAGCTGCACTTCATACACACCGTGCGGAAGATCGTCGGGCGCCAAAACCGAAAGGCACTCCTCGTGCTTGCCGGGAAGCCACGCGCGAATATCGACCTCCATTTCGAACACACGCTCGACATCCTGACCCTTTAGTCGCACGTAAAGCGGAAGTCGGTGATAGATCGGTGCCACGCCGACGTTATCAAGCGCCAGTCGAAGCAAAAATGCCTCGCCGCGCGCCACCGTCTCGCTCACCTCGACCTCGTCGATCACAAAATGGTAGCCCATTTTGTCCACCCACGCGTCCACCTTCTCGCGCCACTCCCACGGAATGGGCAAGGATTTGGCATTGAAGGTGCTGACGTGCCACGCCAGCGTTTTTTCGATCACCTCGTCCACGTCCCAGCCCTGGCGTTGCCACTCTCCGAGCCACCAAAAGGACTCAAAGGACACGTGTCCACGCTTCCATATGTCACCCATTTCCTCTACCCAAGGCGGAAGCATTTCATTCAGAAGTGAGGGCTTGCCAAGGCAGTCGGCTCGAAAGCCCACCGCCGTGTGCCCATCAAGATACTGCATCAGCGATGGCACACTGCACTGCCCGATCAGCAGCGTATTTTTAAAGACGCCCGTATAGATGTCAACGAAGCTCTCGAGCGCGTCCTTTTCAAAAAGCTTGACCGAACTGCCCTCGCCCCACGCACCGGGCAACGAAATATCCACCATGGAAAGCGCAGGATCACCGTCAAAGTGTTCGCCAAAGGCACGGATCGCCCGACCAAAGTATATCAAAAAGGCCGGGTCAGACGGACTCCGCTTGACGCGCTGTCCCTCCGGACGGCGCGGACAGGAGATCTTGTCCTTCAGCCAATCGGGTACGTCGTCGCTCTCGCGCGTGCTATGCGGCATCAGACGAAACATCACCGTTTGCTTGTTTGCCTTCGCCTTTTGCAGAATGTCCTCAATAAAGGCATAGCGATATTCGCCCTCGGTCGGCTCAAATTCCTTCCATAAAATACGGATATATACCACCGAGCAATCGGGATAATAGCCCTGCTCTCTGCCTTTTTCTTCTACGTAGGCCGGGACGGGATAGCACTCCACGTGCTCGGTCTCGGTCAGATTGTTTTCGGGCTTCACCACCAGATCGGAATAGAGCGCGTCATCGCGGAAATGCTGAAAGCTCGTAAAGCCGATATACGGGTTTTGCTTTTTTTCTCTCTCATAACCATACCGAAAAATTGCCATAGCTACACCTCTTGGAATAATTTAACTTTAGTATAGCACTTCTCACACCGTTTGTCAAGAAACGCCGCTCCCCAAAGGGAAACGGCGTTTCTGTCAGCTCAAAAAATTTATGGGGATATACAAGGGAAGGATTCTTCCGTCGAGCGTAACCTCCAGTACGATGCGGTTGACCGCCTCCACGCGCTCGCCTGCGCGGACGGTCACCTCCACGGTGCTCACGCCGTTGTAATGGCTGTAATCGTTGGTTGAGATCTGCACGGTCTTCTTGTCTCCCTCGATCGAAAATCCGTCGGGCAGCCACCAACGGAGGTTGGCATAGTAGAAAACTCTGCCAAACTTATCATACTGATTGGTCAGCACGATCTTCACCTTTCGCTCACCGTTCGGCGCGATCTCGGGCGCACCGTCAAGAATCACGTCGGCGCTCAGCACCGCGCCGTCAAAGTGCATCGAATAGGGCTTCACCGAGCTCATACCGCGAATGCGACCGCACGGCTTCTTCAGAAGCTCATCCACGTTGTCGGGGATCTCGGTTGCGCCGTCCCAAAGAACGGTCTCGCCGCCGCATTCAAAAAGAACGTGCGGTGCTTGCGCCGCTATGCGGTCGGTAAGCTCTTGGCAGGTGCTCGGCGTGCGACGCAAAATGCCGCTGCGGTCAATCGAAATGGTCACGATCTCGTCGCCGATATACGCACGCCAATCCTCGGGAATACCCGCCGTGCCGCCAAGAATGCCGAAGGTAGCCCCCACAGTCGAGGCGGTGCAATCGGTGTCGTCACCGCAATTGATTGCGGTTAGCATCGATTTCTTGAAATCTCCCTCACCATAAAGAAGACCGATCACGGCGTACGCCACATTTGAGGGCGCCTCAAACCAACCGTCACCGATATCACGATTGCTCTCCTGCACGAGATTTCGCGTTTCCATCGCCTCCTTGCCCGCATCGTAGCTGTCAAGCACCAAGCGGATGCTCTTTGCCATGCGTGAAGCGGCGGGGATGCAGTTCAGCGCAAGCTCAATGCACGCACGCAGATCTCTCAGAACAAAGGCCGCTGACTGCATGGCCGCCACAAAGGCGGCTGCATAGGTGCCCTCGCCCGAGCCGTGATCGACCTTGGCATCCTCAACCGCGTACTTTGCCGCGATTGCGGGGCAACCGGGCGCCATACACGACCAAACCTCGGTACGGATCCAAGCACCGTTCGAGTGCTTCCAGGTGTTCTGATAGTCACCCGCGATCGGCGGAATGAGGCCGCGACGCATGTTGGCCTTGCAAATGCCATACTCCTGCCAAGGCGCGGGAATGAAGCTCAGCCAAAGCTCGCCGAGTGTAGCCGCGTTGATGGCGGAGATCCCAAGGCGCTCCACGCCAAACAGCCACACCAACTGAAGATCGAGGTCGTCATTGGGAAGCGGCACGCCCGGCTCGGTCGTAAATCCCTTCACGTCAAGGATCTCGCGCTTGCCCTCGTAGGGGCCGCCCACCGTGCCTCCAATGTTTTTGCCGATAAAGCAGGCGTATACCTTATCGCGGTATTCCTGCACGTTCAATTTAAAATCAACGTTTTTCTGCATAACAAAGACCTCCCTTTTATGATACTTGCATTATATCATAATGAGGAAGGCCTTGTCTGTATCTTTTTTTGACTTATTTGTCGGATTTTTTTACCTCCGAGCGCCGATATTCGCCCGGCGTCATGCCCACGTGCTTTGAAAACGCGCGGTAAAAGCTACTTCGATCCGAAAAGCCCGACCGACGTAAGATCTCGTCCACGGGATCCTTCGTTTCCGTCAAAAGCCTCATCGCAAACTGCACACGCCGCTCGGTGATATACTCAAAGGGCGACATACGAAAATGCTTTTTAAAGGCACGGCTGAAATACGAGGGGTTGTAGAAGCACTTGTGGGCCAGATCCGCAAGCGTCAGATCGGAGGCGAGATTGTTGTCCACAAAATCAGCAAACTCACGCCAGATCTCGTCGCTCTCCTCACCGCTTTGGCAAAGCTCGCTCTTGCGGAGCATACGCGTGATGAGTACGTTAAAATAGCTCTCCATCA